>DATBVH010000080.1:0-8383 GCA_036515395.1 Candidatus Angelobacter sp. | reverse complement strand
ATCAGCTCGGCGGCTTGGCACTGACGATTGAAGGCTTAAAGAAGCGCGACGAGCTTGTGATGAAAGTGGCCAAAGAGCGCAAAGTCCCGGTAATGGTGACGTATGCCGGCGGATATGCGCGCCGCGTGGAGGATACGGTGACCATCCACTGCAATACGGTGCAGGCGGCAAAGGAGATATTCTCTTGAAGCTGCAACTTGTACGCCACGCCACGCTGCTCGTTGATTACGCCGGAATGCGTATTCTTGTCGATCCCATGCTGAGCGATGCGGGAGCGATGTCGGCCATTCAGAATTCGCCGCAGCCGCGTCCGAATCCGCTGGTGGCGCTGCCGTTTCCCGTTGAACAAGTATTGGACGGCGTGCAATTGGTGCTGGTCACGCATACGCATCGCGACCATTGGGACGATGCCGCGATCCAGTTGGTGCCCAAAGACCTGCCGCTGCTGTGCCAGCCGGAAGACATGAAGAAGATGGAAGCGGTGCATTTTGTGAATGCTTCCGCCGTGCATGACATGAAGCACTGGAGCGATATCTGCATCACGCGTACGCCGGCGCAGCATGGATCGGGAGAAATTGCGCGTGCCATGGCGCCTTCCAGCGGATACATGCTTTCAACCGCGGGTGAGCCCACGCTTTACATCACGGGCGACACTATCTGGTATGACCAGGTGGCGGGGACGATCAAGCAATTCAGTCCGCAGATGATTGTGGCAAATGCCGGCGCGGCGCAGTTTCTGCATGGCGATCCGATTACCATGACGGCCGGCGATGTCGTCCGAGTTTGCCGCGCGGCGCCGCAGGCGCAAGTGGTGGCAGTCCACATGGAGGCCCTGACGCGGGAAGAGCTGGCGCAGCAGGCAGAGGCTGCGGGCGTGCGGGTGATAATTCCTGACGATGGGGAAGATGTGCAGTGCGGCTAAGTCCTAAAAAAGCTTACTGCTGATAAACGCGGATACACGCGGATTTAAACCCTCATAAAGACTTTACGAAATGTGATTTGTCCACCTGTTCACACTCCCACATCTGTGTCGTCCTGAGCGACTACGAGCGACCGCGCGAAAACGCGGAGTAAGAAGGAGTCGAAGGATCCCGATAATTTCTCCCCCACCAGTGCAGCGTCAAGGCGTTCTCACGGAAATTTGTCGAGAGAACTCCCTGAGATGGCTATTTTCAACATGCAGCGTCGGGATCCTTCGACTTCGCGCCAGTAGTTTTCGACAGGGTGGGATTGTGGCGGCGCTCCGCTCAGGACGACAGAGTTAGATAGAATCGCCCAGCAATGACACGGCACCGCGACCAACGACCAACAAGTCCGCACAATGTCAGAGTCTTGGCTGGGATGCCTCACTGGGTTTTCCCCGGTGAACAATTTTCTTTCAGCAGGTTTTCTTCCTGTGGACAATTTTGTTTTGTTAAGCGCGAGAGAGAAAAATCCAGAGCTGCACAACTCTTTTCAGTCTTAGGGGTTCTTACCTAGGAGAGCAAAAGCCATGAAATGCGAAATCTGCAAAACGATTGAAAAGTTGGGACTTGATCCGGCAACGCATGATCCATGGATGTGCGCCGACGCGAAATCGTCCAGGTTGGCATTCAGGAAGGCGCAAGTAGCTGTCCATCACTTCTATCATGAAGTGAGCGCGCTCTTTCATGCGAAGTGGCACCATGCAGGTCATCGGTTATGGCAGCGGGCACAATACGTGACCCTGGGACTGTAAGTGCTCGTCGAACTTGAGGGACTTGGCCCTGCTGTCCTGAGTGATCATGTAAGGCTGCTGATAAAAAAGTTCTCGACTTTCGTATTTATTTTGCTATAATCAGGAGTGCTCTAGCGGTTTATCCGCGAACTCCAAAAGCAAGACGCAACGGTAATCGCCGTTGCGTTTTGTCATTTTAGGGCTGCGACCCTCTGCCGATGCTCTCAGCCGGTGGAGAAAATGGGGATCAAATGGGGATGTTTTAGATAAAGGCTTGTGTTTGCAACAACCGAATTTGGGGATCAATGGGGATGAACGGTGTAAGTCCTTTAGAAATGGAGATCAGGGGAAGGGAGGGGGTAGCCGAGAAGATTGGATGATCGCCGTAACGGATGATCGGATGATCGGAAAACAAAGGCTTACCACGGAGGATGACGAATTTCGATTCGTCGGAAACGGCAGGATTTGAGTCCAGTTTTTGAATCGTAATTCGTATGAATGTGCCTAGTTTCGGAGAGGCAGGAGGTTCCTTCGCCAAGTTCAGAATCAGCCCACAGGACGGCTAATCAAAGAGAGATCCCTCGACTAGGCGCTCGGGATTTCGCCTGCGGGCTCTCTCCTTCGACAAGCTCAGGGTCACGTCCGCATAACGGCTCAAGTTGATACAATTTAGACAATCAGGCAAGGCGTGAATCCCAGCAGCATAGAAGCAGCAGAGGCCTATCAAATCTATGGACTCCTCGATCATCCGCCAACTCAAGAAGATTGCAGGCAAAGAAGCCGTCCTGGACCGTCCGGAAGAGCTCATGCTCTATGAATATGACGCGGGCGTGGACAAGCACCGGCCTGGAGCGGTGGTGTTTGCCCAGACCACGCAGCAAGTGTCGCAGGTGATGAAGCTGGCCAGCGACAAAAAGATTCCCGTGGTGCCGCGCGGCGCAGGAACGGGGCTGAGCGGCGGGGCCATCGCACGGCGTGAAGCGATTGTGCTTTCACTGGCGCGGATGAACAAGATCCTGGAAATTGACGTTCCCAATCAGCGCGCCGTGGTCCAGCCCGGAGTGGTGAATCTGGAGCTCAGCAACGCCACGGCAAAGTATGGCTACTATTACGCGCCCGATCCTTCAAGCCAGAAGGCATGCACCATTGGCGGGAACGTGGCGGAAAATTCCGGCGGCCCGCACACGTTGGCGCTGGGCGTGACGGTCAATCACGTTACAGGCCTTGAAGTAGTTTTACCGAATGGCAAGGTGATTGAGCTGGGCGGCAAAGCGCAGGATTCCACCGGACTAGACCTCACAGGTTTTTTTGTGGGCTCCGAAGGCACCATGGGCGTGGTGACGCGAATTACGGTGAAGCTGACCAAGCTACCGGAACATGTGACGACGCTGCTGGCGATTTACAACACCGTGGAAGACGCGGCCAATACGGTAGTCGCGATTACGCAAAGCGGTGTTACTCCGGCGGCGCTGGAAATGCTGGATGGCTGGATGGTGCGCTGCGTTGAAGCCAACGTTCATGCCGGATACCCTGAAGACGCGGCGGCGGTGCTGCTGATTGAGCTTGAGGGCATGCGTGAAATGGTGAACGAGCAGGCGGAAGCCGTGAGCGCCGTCTGCATGCAACAAAAGGCGCGCGAGGTCCGGCACGCCAAAGACGAAAAGCAGCGCCAGCTTTTGTGGCTTGGCCGCAAGACTGCTTTCGGCGCGGTGGGGCGCGTTTCACCTTCTTATTACACGCAGGATGGCGTCATCCCACGGACCAAAGTCCCATACACTCTGGCGGAGATCGAGCGCATCAGCAAGCATTATGGTCTGATCATCGGGAACGTGTTTCATGCCGGCGATGGCAACCTTCATCCGCTGATCCTGTTCGATAGCCGCGATCCCAAGCAGACGGAAAACAGCCGCAAAGCGGCGAAAGAGATCATGGCGTGCTGCCTGAAGTTTGGCGGATCGATTACTGGCGAGCACGGCGTGGGGCTGGAAAAAATGGGATTGATGACCGCCATGTTCACCGAGGACGATCTGGAAGTAATGGTGCGGCTGCGCAATGCATTTAATCCTGAGTCGATCCTGAATCCGCAGAAGATGATTCCTGATCTTCATTTCTGCCGCGAAATTACCGGGCCGCTGCCCAAAGCGAAGTTTGAGCCTGTGGCTGGGTTAACAGTATGAAGAGGCCGGTATGAGCACCCTCACATCACCAGCCTCTGTCGATCGTGAATTGTCCGCGATTGTGGGCGAGAGTAACGTCAAGCGCACCGACTTTGAAATTAACGGCGTGTTTCCGGCGGCGGTCGTGTATCCCGGCTCCGCTGAAGAAGTTGGCGCGGTCCTGCATCTGGCGAATGACCGTGATCTGGTTGTGGCCCCGGCGGGCGGGCTCACCAAACAGCAGATTGGCTGCGTGCCGGAACGGATTGACATTCTGCTGAGCACCACACGCCTGAATAAGGTTGAAGAATATGATCCCGGCGATCTGACGATTGCGGTGCAAGCGGGTATGCCATTTGCCCAGATGCAGAGCCAGCTTGGGGAACATCAGCAGTGGGTGCCGTGCGACGCTGCCAGCCTGGAGCATGCAACCATCGGCGGATTGCTGGCGACGGGCGCTGCTGGGCCGCTTAAATCTACCTTTGGCCACATGCGCGATTTCTGCATTGGCATACAGTTCGTTACCGCCGATGGCAAAGTAGTAAAAGGCGGCGGGCGCGTGGTGAAGAATGTCGCCGGTTATGACCTGATGAAGCTTCTTACCGGCAGCTACGGATCGCTGGCGGTGATCACGCGCGCAAACTTCAAGGTCTTTCCACGGCCGCGGCAGACGCGTACGTTTGCCTGCTCGTTTCATTCGCTCGATGAAGCGCTGCAATTCCGCACGCGGATTTTTCAGTCACCGCTCACGCCTATGTGCATGGAAATTGTTTCACCGGGAGCGTCGGAGTATCTGCAAAACCAGGGCACGGTGCGAGATCCAGATCATTACTCGCCGGAGCAGCCGGTTTCATTACCCGCCGTGGAGTGGCAGATTGTGCTGCGCGCCACGGGAAGCGACAACGTGCTGGCCCGTTACTCTCGCGAGCTTGGTTCGGCGGTAACGCAAACCCTGCAGGGCGCGGAAGAAGAGCAGTTCTGGCAATGGATTTCGCACTTCGAGCAAAGCGTGCTGGAGCGGCACAGAAATGCCATGGTGCTCTACACGCACCTGGCCATCCAGAATGTGGGTCCGGCTTTGCAGGCAATGCAACGCGTGGCGCCGGATTACAACCTTATTCCTGCCGCCGTTGGACGGGCAGCCACCGGCAACCTGGTGCTTGCGCTCATGCCACTGTCCGTGGATCCGCCTTCAGCCATGCAGTATGCCAACTGTGTTTCGGCTTTTCGCGGAATGCTGCCGCCGGGCTCGTCGGCTGAAGTGGCGCATTGCCCGACTGAAGCCAAGCCGCACTTTGACGTATGGGGAACGACGCCGACGGACGTGAACATGATGCGCGCTGTAAAGCGGGCCATTGATCCGAAAAATATTTTGAACAGGGGAAGATTCATTGTCTGAGACCGCGTTCGAGCCACATGTGCACGATCCTCATTTGCAGCTGCCGGCAAACGCGGCAAAAGATGCTCCGAGCTGGGAGCTGCTTTCAACGTGCGTCCACTGCGGACTGTGCCTGAACCATTGCCCCACGTACAAAGTGCTGGGCATGGAGATGGATTCACCACGCGGGCGCATTTACCAGACATTGCAGGTAAATGAAGGCAAGATGCCGCTGGGCGATACGTTTGTCCAGCACATTGACCGCTGCCTGGGCTGCGTGGCCTGCGAAATTGCGTGCCCTTCCGGCGTGAAGTACGGACGCATTGTGGAACGCGCGCGGGCGCAGATTGAGCAGGGCTATAAGCGTCCCTTTATTCAGCGCGTGCTGCGGAATTTCTTTTACAACAAGGTGATTCCGAATTTCCGCACCCTGAGTTTTGTGGCCAAGCTGATGCGGTTCTATCAAAGGTCAGGCTTGCAGACACTGGTGCGGAAGTCCGGCTTGCTGAAGCTGCTGGGCGTGGCGGACCTGGACAAGCTTTCTCCGCAAATCGATAAAGAATTTTTCTTCAGTGAGATTGGCAAAGTTTTTCCCGCCGTCGGCCCGACGCGCGGCAAAGTGGCGTTTGTGGCCGGGTGCATCAACAACGTCGCGTTCTCGCACCTGAACCGCGCGACAGTAAACGTGCTCACGCAAAATGGAATTGAGATCCACATTCCGGCGGGCCAGGGTTGCTGCGGCGCGCTGCATGCCCATGCCGGACTGCGCGAAGAAGCGCGTGAATTGGCGCGGCATAACATCAATATTTTTCTGGGCGGCGACTATGACGCGATCGTGACCAACGCGGCCGGCTGTGGCTCAAACATGAAGGAATATGACGACCTGCTGGAAAACGATACGGCATATCTGGGCCGCGCGAAGGAATTCAAGGCCAAGATGAAGGATGTGACTGAATACCTGGCAGGAATTGGACTGGTTGCGCCGAAGCGGAAGATCGGGCAGCGCGTGGCGTACCAGGACCCATGCCACCTGGCTAACGCGCAGCGTATCCGCACCCAGCCGCGTGAATTGCTGGCGGCGATCGGGTGCGAACTGGTGGAGTTGCCGCATTCAGACCAGTGCTGCGGTAGCGCCGGCGTATACAACGTCTCGCAGAATGAACTGTCGATGAAAATTCTGGAGAAGAAAATGGAAGATGTGACATCCGTCTCCTCTGACATGCTGGCCACCGCCAACGTGGGCTGCATGATCCAGTTGCGGGCCGGTGTGCAACAGCGCGGGTTGACGACTCCGGTAAAGCACGTGATGGAATTGCTGGATGAGGCGTATGGGAGCAGTTAGCAGCTAGAAATTGGCAATTAGCAAAAGCAAACTCAAGACGGTACGCAGTTTAGATAAAGGTAAGCGGAGTGGAAGCAGCAGGCCGTTTTCAATTCCGTAGTGATGACGGCCTTTTGTACTTGCTTTACTCACGCCCAAGACCAGGCACAAGGTCCTTCAGGGCTACTCGCCCGCTGATGAAAACGCGGACTCGCTCACGCCCTTCAGGATGACGGTAATTTTACATTCGGAGATTTCCGCAATGGCGACTCAGACAAAAGTCGAAGCCAACATCGAACAGGCTGTACCGTTCTTTCACGTGACCAACATGGAAACGTCGTTGCGCTTTTATGTGGATGGGCTCGGCTTTGAGATGACCAAGAAGTGGACTCCCGACGGCGACGGCAAGGTACGCTGGTGCTGGCTGCAGCACGGGAATGCGGCAATCATGCTGCAGGAGTATCGCAAGGAAAGCCCTAACTCCTGGCCGCCGGATGTCAAAATGGGTGTGGGCGTTTCCATCTGCTTCCAATGCAAAGACGCACTGGCCATCTATAAGGAGGTTAGGTCGCGTGGGATTGAAGCGAAGAGGCCGTTCGTCGGAAACGCGATGTGGGTAACGTCAGTGGAAGATCCCGACGGCTACAAGCTCGAGTTCGAAAGCTTTACTGACGTCCCGGAAGAAACTGTGTTTTCAGAAGGCTGAGCATGATCCCGCGGGTTGAAATTTACCCGGGATCGGTGCAGAAGCTCAACAATCCTGCTGGAGCAAGGCAGCTGTAAGGTGTTCCGGAGTTTTTACGTAGTGCTGAATTCTGTTCAGAAAAGCCGGCAATTTGTGTGATTCCCCTCACAGAAATGATCCGGCATCAGACGCAAACTGTTGTTCAATCCTGCGCGGTAACGTTATGCAAGTAACGTTACTAAGCTAGTGGATACAAAGCAGGGTTCTAAGGTCTTTGAGCGATTCGCGGTTGCGCTCACTCCTAGAACAATGGTGAAGCTATGAACAGAGTCGTAAACAAATTCGTGCAGGCCCATGACCGGTATTTGGAACTTGACCGCATTCGTACTGAATGCACCAGCCCCGCGCAGCGCGAGTCAATGCACATTGCATTGATGACTGCGTACCTGGAAGTCCAGCACCACGCAAAGCAGATCGCCGGCCTGCAGTTTGCCGACGGCATGGACTTTGCCGAAGTGAACTAAAGCCGTTCCGGATTGTAAAGTTCGGCCGAAGTGAACTGAAAAGTCATCCAGCCAGATATCCCTCGCCTCGCAATTTGCGTCTAATAATTATCGCCACTGCTGTACTATGTACACGTGCGGCTGGAATCTGAAAGATTTCCGGCCTCTGAGAAATCTTCCTGGGAGGTGGCTTCCCCATGCCACTGGCTCGCATACTTACGCGCAATCCGGAACGGACAGCGGACCTTTCCAGCCAACTCAAACAACAAGGTTATAGCGTTGAAGTGGCGCGCCCGGACCAAACCAATCTCACTCCGGCTGATCTGGAAATAGAATTTGAAGTCTGTGAACGCGCAGACGTGCTGGACCGCGCTGCTGACCTGGCAACTGAGCTTGGGGCCGATGTGGCTGTTGCTCCCGGTGTCTTGCAAATGGCGCCGAAACCGGCAGCAGAGCCGATCGTGTACGGATCGACCACGCCTCAGGTATCCGAGCCGGTGCCGTTGCAGCCGGTCGTAGCTCAGAAAAGCGCAGCTGAGCCGACGGCAGAAAAAGTGATGCATCTGGAAGCTCAGCCGGTTGTTGAACACGATCCCGAGAGCGATTTTGAAGCTGCGTTTGCTCCCGTGATTGAAATGCCGCAG
>DATBVH010000079.1:0-11204 GCA_036515395.1 Candidatus Angelobacter sp. | reverse complement strand
CAGCCCGCGGGCTGCTCTATAGTTCCTTTTTTGGACTAAAACGAATCTACTGGATACGCCAGCCATCGGTAAACCGCTTAAACCTGACCGTACTCTTTAAAATTGTGTCTTCAGGCGGTATAGGAAGCTCCATATGTTCGGAAGACCCAGGGGCCGAGATTCCCAGCCTCTCCAGGTTGGAACGCTGTTCTGGAGTAAGGGCCTTGTAAGCTGCGCCGTCCTGACGCAAAGCTTCTCCAAGTTTTGTTACTTTCCAGCGCCAGAGATATTCGGCCTCGGGATTATTTTCGTCGGCTGTAATACCATCAATTTGTACAAGCTCGCGGGTAGCAACAGGAAACTCAGTCTGCTTAAAGTCACATCCTTTTTGGATTCTTCCTCCATATGGTTCACTGCTAGCGGCTGCCCTGCCTTGCTGGGTAAGAGTGACTTTCCGGAAATTTGGCCCGTCTGGCTCTACCGTTATATAGCCGGCTGCCAGGGCGGCTATTTCCTCAGCATCTGGTTTGAATCCTGTCGCGAACTCGGAGCCCTCAACGGTCTGGATTCCGCAGTCAGTTCCAATCCTTCCAACACGCGAATAAATATAAAATTGTTTATCCAGTGTTTTCTTGATCGTTTCCTCAGCAGTTGTGTTGTCCAGCATTTTGCTGCCCGAGCAAGCAGTCAAAAGGCACAGTAGTAACAACCATCCTTTGCGCATCAATAACTCCCCTCTGTTTAGTCTGTTCCATTCCCCAGAGACGAATAAATCCACGGTTGTCTACGTGGGGCCCCCAGCCATTCGCGTCGGGACTGCCGATAGTATTGGAAGATTTCGCTGCTTGTAAAGCACCAAATGAACTGTGCGTGACAAACGTATTTTATAAAGTGATGCTTTCAGCTGTCGCTCCCATTACCCTTACAAAGTTAAGTCTTATAAAACTGCGGAAGTTTTTTTGTTGAAGTTCCGCCGGCAAAAGAGACGGCCTGCGTCAGCTCGTTGAAGTGTCCGTCAGTAAAGCTTCGGGTCTTGCCGGTTGTTTTCCGCTTTCCGCCCATCAGATAAGCGGCCACGAGCACATGAGTCGGCGGATAATCCTTCCAGTACGCCATAAGATCGTTCAGTTCCCACAAAGTAAGCTGCTCGATCTCACGCATTGTCCATCCGGTAGCGGTGGCGACGTGGCCAAACACAAACGGCCAGTCAGCTATACCGGTACCGGAGTCGGTTCCCCCGCGGCCGCCTTCTTGAGACCGGACACTTCAAGCATGGCGTTGAAAAGAATATTGAAATCGTCGAAGGTAAGGCCGTTTTCAAGCTGCTCCGCCGTGAGGTCCTGATGCACTTTCCGCACGGCATTCTGGATCACCGGCAAATATCGGAGCAACGAAGTAAGCCCGGAGTTTTCCGCGGATTTCTCCTGGAACAGCGAATCCAGTTGCCGCAATTCACCGAGCGTGAGCGATGAGACCGTAAGTTGTCCGAGCGAAGTCGGAATAGTTTGCTGCTTAAGCATGATTTCCTCCTGATAGAAAATTGGTAATGCCGCTGTATGAAAAAAGCGGGCGCGGCAAGGAGCCCGGCCCGCATTGGAGAGAGCTACTCGTTGGAATACATATCGATGACCTGGCCGGCGGCGTTAGCAAACGCCTCAAAGTCAAACTCAGGAATAATGAAATCCTCTTGCTTGGTGGCGAAGCTCAGCTTGGACGCCACCACCGAATACAACAGCACGTTGAATTGATTGCCGTTGTAAACATTTTCCAGCAGCACCTGGATAGTCGGCGCAAAGCCCATAAGCTGGTTGGTGATGTTGAGCTGCGTTCCTGTGGCAGCCGAAGTGAACGTGTAGGAGATCAAGACGGCTGCGCCTGTATCCGCGGCGGCAAAAGTATAGACCCCCGTGGACGTATTGACGCTGTATTGTCCCAGCACCGGCGCGGATGCAACGCGGGTGAGTGGGATTCCAGTGAGCGTATAGCGTACACCCCAGTCCTGCTTGAACTGTGCTGCGTTGGAAACAGTAACTGTAAATGGGGTTGTTGGAACCGTCGCTACTTCGTCCAGCGACGTCTTAATCATCCCCGCGCCCATGGTCTGGCCAAAGAACAGGTCGTTGAGCGTTTTACCGTTGATGGCGGCAAACTTTGACTTGCCGGTGATCTTGCATTTTCCGCGGGCCACCGCCTCAGGAAACTGCTTCTGTCCGTAAAGCTGCTTAACGTCGCCCGAAATATCGAGCGATACGTCCTGCAGTGTTCCGAATTTCAAGGGAGTGGGGTTTGCAGCGGTGTTGCCGCCGACGGGAAAGCCCCACAAGGTACCTGCGCCAAATTCAAACATTTTTTCTTTCTCCTTTTGGGGAGCCGGCCCTGCACTCCCAGAAATGAAGCGGCCTGTGGCCACTGAGCCGAATGCGGCTTTCTAAAATGAGGTGTTTCTAAGCAGTGGTGAGAATTTCTACCGGCACGACTGCCAGCGCCATGGAGCCAAGTACGTTTTCGACAATCTCAATCTTTCCTTCAATGCGGCAGTGCGACACCTTGCCGCCAAGAGATTGCGCGATCCCTGGAGTCGCGTTGCGAATCGCCGCTTCCACGGCGTCCAGAAGAGAATTCAGTTCGGTGGACGGGACCGAATTCGGTTCGCTGTCACCCGCTGTGTATAGAACAAGATCCACCGCCAACTTTGCGTGGATGGGCAATCCATTTACGCTGGTGCCTGTCAGCTCGTCCTTCTGTACCTGGTACAGCGATGGACGGTCTGCAGGCGAAAGCTGCGAGGGATCCTGCCAGCGCCGGCTGACCGTTTTGAACGGACCAGCCGGCGTGAGGAGCGCGCCCTGCAACGTGGAAAACAACGCGGAATAAATTTGCTCGCGGGGAAAGATCATTGTGACACCTGCACTTGCTGGATCGCCTGCTCCAGCAGATCAGGCAATGCCTTTTGCAGATCATTGATTGCCGGACGAAGGTACGGCCGCGGCTTGATGTACGGTCGATGTCCGGTCCTTTTCTTGAACGGCCCTTTGCGTCCGGCAAAGCCGCCATATTCGTGTATGCGGGCGTACTTCAAATCCGAGCCGATACTGACGGTCAGGCTATCGCCATCGACTTTAGTCTCAATGGATTGCAGGACCGAATTCATGAGATTGCCACTGCGCGAAGTCAGCAAATCGCTGGAACTGCCCGCCGATCCGGCAAAGTATTTTGGGACCGCGCTATGCAACGATTGGTAGATGAGTGGCTGCAACGCTTTGTAAACCTCAGCGACCACGCGAGGCGCGAGTCCGGCAAGTCGCTGCTGAAGTTGCTGGACGGCCGAATCGTCAATCTTTACGCTAATCACAGCGCTAACCTCCGGTACTGGCTGAAGATGGCCATGGAACGCGGCGGAACGTCGCCCATATCGAACGAGACGTTTACCTGGCCGCTCATGCTGTTGGATTTTTCGCCGATGCGCACCCGCTGGCGATAGGTCAAGGCAAATGCCTCAATCGCTGCCTGCTTCAGATCAAGCGGCACACTCGGATAACCGGCGGAGTACGAAAGCTGAATATTTTGCAAACCCCGGCAAAAGCGAAAGCCACGCAGCAGAATGCGACGTCCGTCCCACAAATAGCCTGCGGTTGTAGAAGTTGTTGCCGGCTGAATCGGAACGCCATCGATGCTGACGCTGCTGACGGAAATAATGGGGAAATTGCGCGGAAGCAGCCGGTCCGAATCATTTCCGTCATAGTTTTCCGTCAACGGACCGAGCACCGATGACAAGATGTGCGGGCGATCGATGTACTGCAGCACTTGCAGGCTCGCATTGGTAATAAGGCTTTGCAGAGTGACATCATCGTTATTGCCCTGATTGGGCAGCCATGATTTCAGTTCTGCAACGGTGCAAAGGTCGTCAGGAGCAGCAGCCATCGGTTACCTCCAAAAATGAAGCAGCTTCGCAACACATATGCATGTTTGTGGGACTTGAAAAAGAAAAGGCAGTCTGGGCAGAGGGACCGCAGACTGCCTTCTTCTCCTTCAAAAACCTGCTGGTTGGCAGGTGAGGAGCATCGGCGGCGATTCGCGGCAATCAAGCCGCCGATGAATCGTTTATCCGTTGGCGACGTTGGCAATTACGCCAAGCGAGAACGGTGCGCGGCAGACAAGGACCTCGTCGGCATAGACGCCATAGACGTACTGGCGAGAGACCACGGGCCACTCGATCTGGTAATAATCGCGGCGGCAGCGGACAAAAGAAACGTTGTCCACGCCGGAAAGCGGATAAGGAATTTCCGAGCTGTTGAAGAAAATAGTGCCCGGAGCAAGGTTGGGATGGATGCGGATGTCTAGGAACTGCTGCGTGAACTTATTCCAGTACTTGGCAATACTGGCGCCGCCGAGCAGAGCCGGCTTGTCGTCTTCCGATCCCGTGCCGCCCGGCAAAGTGAATCGGAACAGCGGCACGCCGCCTGAAGCAACAATCTTTTTGTTGATGTTACGTGCTTCCTGCGAGTTCACCCAGATTTCCGTGGGGCTGAGACGCTTGTTGTCCCAGAACCACTGCAACGCGGTGTCAATTTCCAGGATGCCGTTGGCCTGATCGGCTGTGAGAGTGTTGCCATCGAGCGAGGCGAAGTAACCTGCGTTGGACTTCAAGGCCTGCGTAAGAAAGCCATCGAAAACCAGAGCGTTAGCGGATCCATCCGTGCTGGAGTTTGCAGCGTTGGCCAACTGAGTGCCCGCAACCGGAGCGCTGATGATGACTTTGTTCACGGTGGTGATGGTGTTCAAGGTCGCCGTTGCCGCGCTGGTGCCGATGTACCATGCGTATCCGGCCGCGCCCTTCACTGCAGGCACGGTAGCTACGACGGTCTGCTGACCAGCGGTGGTCACAGCAGCGGACGATGCTGCGCTGATGGCGCTGGCGCCCGCGCCGTATTGCGTGGATGTACCGTCAATATTGACGCGCGTTACTTGACCATAAGGCACGCCGCTGATGGATACCGTCGCGTTGGCAAGTGCTCGCGCCGTGAGAGCCGTCACGAAAACAAGGAGGCTCAGCCCGGAGCCGAGTGTTCCGCCATTGGCCAGAGCAACGGTAGGCGCCGGAGGTGTTCCCAATGGCATTGAGGCATTGCCGTTGAGGATGACATTCTCTTCACCGATCATGACAGCGCGCAACAATGACTGCACAAGAGTCGCTTTGTTATCGAACTCTTTGCCGCCCGACCAGACAGACTCCCAATCGATTGAAGCTTCCAGTCCAAGGCCGGCATAGGACGCGATGTAATCCTGCTCGGTGACGCTCATTTCCGCTGAGCGACGGCCCGGAGCAACACCGAGTTCGAAGCCCGATGTGTTGACGCCGGTGATCGCCTTCCAACGCGTGGCAAGATCGCCACGATCGCTCACCTGCCGAGGCAGGCGGTTACGCAGCGGCGTGATGACCGGATAAAGCTGAAGCGCCGGTCCGCGCAGATCAAACGCATTTAAGTTGCCAGCCACGCCGCTGATCGTGGCCTGGCTAATGGTGGTTTTGTTCAAGGAGGAGAGGTCCGCCTTGTTGAGCAGATCGAACGTCTGCTGACTGAGATCGCCAAACATTTTTCTAGTCCTTTTCTCCGCTGGAGAATTGCGGTTTAAGTTGAATGGAACTATGCGAGAGATCGCGTGTGAGGCGCTCTAGCGCAGATATACGGAGGCAGGCTGCGGCTGTTGCAGCGTACGCTTGAGCAGTTCATGGACGCTGGGTTCGGTGGCAGACTTGGCCAGAGCGGGACGCGCATCGTCTTCTTTAGTGACAGTTTGAGTGGGCACGCCGGTGCGCGCTACACGTCCGCGCTCTACCAGAGACCCAGATTCCTGCGGCGATACGAATTTTTCCACCAGTGAAAGGAGATTGCTCAGCGAACGCTGGATCTCCTGGTTATTGCTCTCCATTTCGCTGCGCAAGCCGGCCACTTCCTGCTCCATTTCAGCCAGCTTGGCGAGCGCAGATGCGGAGCCGGCCCGTGCCTTTTCCAATTGCGCTTTGTCATTTGCTTCCAGCATTGTGCTTTGATCTCCTGTCTTTACTCCGGAACCTGAATCGCCCGGGATCTTTTTCATGCCTGGGAACGCCGCTCGTGTGGCGGCGGCATCGTCGGTATCGAGAAGCGCGTCCACGTGCGTAGCAGCTTCTTCATGGGTTTGCACCATCTTGTCCATACAATCCTTGATCGCGTTGAGATGAGCACGCGTTTCTTTGGAATGGCGCGCGCCGATCTTGAGGGCTAGCTCTGTTCTGGCGTCTGCGCGGGTGAATTTGCGGACTTCGCAAGTACCGTCGGCTTTGACGGCGGTGAAGTGAGCACCGGGCACGCATGGGTTATCGACCACGCTGATCTCGACCGGATTGGCAGTGAAGCGGACATACTCGCCATCTTTCCAGGACTTTACATATGCGCCGCCGATGGAGAAGCCGGTATAAACGCCGAGAGTGCATTTTTGCCAGGCAACGCTATCAACAATCCGCGCGCCGACGCGGATCTGTTTCATGTCATCGTCAAAGGCGATAGCGACGAGCTTGCCGACAGCACTGGGCTCATGCATTTCACGAACGTTGCCCAGGCTCTTGCCTTCAGTGGCTTTGGAGATTTCGTCGCTCCAGCGCTTGAAATAAGGCTTGGAGGATTCGTAGTCGAAAATTTCGCCTTCTTTGTCGACGATCTCCGCGGTAGCGACACCCCAAACTTCGTGCTTTGATTCATCGATCTTGGCGATCTGGGCGAAGAGGTTCATGGATTTCATGTTGGCTCCAAAGGAAAAGGCAGCCGAAGCTGCCTGGGTTTGCTGCTCAGGACATTAAGAGTCAGGCCTGAATTATCGATTTAAACCGGTTGAGAGTCGGGCATTGGTTGAGATTCGGCGCCCGGTTGAGCTTCCTCTGTTGATCCAGAGTTTTGCTTTACGCCTTTGATTCCCAGCGGGAAAATGCCTCGCGTGGTGATCACGGCGTTGCTGACGCCAACGGGGTGCTTGCCCAGGCTTTCGCGGACTTCGTCGATGGAGAGGACGCCGGCGCGAACGTAAATGTCATCGATCTTTGCCTGTTCGAGCGGGTTCAAGGTGCGGTCCTGCTCCCAGACAAACTCGATATCGGTAAAGCCGAAGTGCCGAGTAACGATGAAGTTGATTGTGTCAGCCAGGTAGCCGAGGATCGGAACAAGACCTTCGGCGGCCGCTTGCTCCACGCTAGTCTCGGCGGTGGCGCGATTCATTACGCTGACAAACTGCTGCGGCGAGAGGCCGAAGGCATAGCAGACAATGCGGGTGATCCATTCGTCCAGCGCGTCTTTCAACATGGGATCACGCGTGAACTGGAGGTTGCCGCATTCGGGAACAAAAGTGATGCGACGCCGGCGAGCGGAGTTTCCGGCCAGCGCGCTATCAAACCATTCCTGGAATTCACTGATCTGGTCAGCCGACCATTCTTTGGGGACTTGGGCCAGGGCTTCCGGCACGTTGCCTTCAGTGTAGTAATTCAGAAGATGGATCTGGCGGCGCAAGCCGATGTTGATGGTGAGAATGATCTGCTCGACCGGCGAGAAGCCAAAGAACTTGTGCGCACGCACATTGCGCGGGCGATAGATGAGTTGGTCGGCAGTGAAATCCACTGCGGGCAGGCCCTTAAGAATCTGCTGGTACGCAATCGCCGGAGATGCGGGCGTGCGTCCCATGGCGTCAATCTTGCGAGCGATGGTGGAACCATCAATAACTTCCAACGCATACAGCGCCTTGCCGGGAGCCCACAACTCGCCCTCCTGTGAAACGATGGGAACGAGGACCGGCGCATCGAGCACAAGCAAGTCTTCCAACAGGAGGCGAACCCATTGTTGCCAACTGTGTTCACGGTCAGGGTAAGAAAAGAAATTTGTCAGCTGCGTGAGCCGCGGATCTTGCTGTTCGTCGTCATTGCCACTGATGGCACTGTTGTTGGTGTTGGCTGCGCGCTTCGGCGCTCCGGGTTGCGCTTTCAAACGAAAAGCCCATGGCATGCGGCTGACCTGATCTTTGCGCGTTTCGATGCAGAGACGAACAAGATCGAAAGAATCAGACAGCGAGCGCATCTGCTCAAAAGAGATTGGCTCCATGTTGCGCGGCTGAATGTTGATGTTGTAACCGACTGGATAATCGAGCGTCCGGGGTGGAGTACCCGCGGGCGCGCTGGGCGACATGGGCAGGTCAGGACCAAACCAGACGTCGAGCGTATTGCGCAGCTTGCGACCGACGCGCTCGACGAAGCCGGGTTCGAGGGCTGTAAGTTTTCCGCCATTGAGTGTTTCAGCCATAGTCAGGCAATCCCCACTTTCACGCCCATCACGGCGGAAGTTTCAATAATGAATTCAATCAGAGAGTTCTTGCGGTAAGCGGATTTCATGTGCTCATCCTGAATACGCAAGCCTTCATGCCAGCGGCACTGGCCTGCATCGTCGACAATGTACTCACCTATCCACTTCATATGTCGCTTTGCTCCTAACCGCTTTTGCGGTGTTGAAAGAAATTAATAGCCGACGATCACGCGATCGGTGCACGTGCCGGCGGTGGCGACGTCATTTTTCTCAAAGAATGAGACGGCGAGTTGGGGTAGGCGGACTGGTGCGCCCAGTGTTCCACTGGTTACTGTGGGAGCAAGTTCAGTGGCCAGAAATGCCTGCTGCGCGCCGGAGGCCATGTTGGTGGCGATGATGTAGCTGTTATAGAGGACGAAATTCGGGTTCGACTGCCCCTGATCGTCCGCAGTGTAAACACTCATGACCAGATCAAAGTTTTGCGTGCAAGAGGCGAAGACGGTCATCTTGGTGGCATCGCCGACGCGGATGATGCTGGTGTTGGGAGTTGCACCTCCAATGGAAGCAGGGAGAGCAACGCCGCTGTGCGCCAGATCCGTGGGAGAGTAGATGAGATGAGGCATCGGCCGAGGCAGCAAGGGCCTGCCGTTTTTATCCAGCTCAGGGAACTGGCTGGAGGTTTGCGAGAAGACGAACAGCGTGGTGATGCTAAGCAGCGCGAGGATGGCGAGGTACAAAGTTTTTTTGTTCACGATTATCTCCAGAATTCTTTTCAGGGGCTAAAGCCCAGATCATTTGGGGCCATTACGGCACGAGTAAACTCGTGCCCTGACACTTGTGTTGTGCGTGGACACAGTTTCGTTCGGACGTATTTCTTAAAGTGAGAGTCGATCCTGCTGACGCGATGCTGCCGTTACGGCACGAGTAAACTCGTGCCCTGACACTTGTGTTGTGCGTGGACAGAGTTTTGTTAGGAATGCTTTTTTTAAAGTAAGTCGATTCTGGCTCACGCGATGCAGCAGCGGAGCCGTTCCCTCACCCACCTGGTCTCACCAAGGCTCGACCTCGGAGTTCGGGATGGCATCTCGAGAAGAAGGAGACGGTTATTAAACTCGGAGCTATTCGGTGCGTTGAGGCAATGTTCGTGGTCTCATCGGTGGCGCAAGCTCTGAGGTCAGCATGGCAGTTCTCCCAAAGATGATGGTTCGAAAGAACTGGCACACAACTCCAACGACGGACGACCTTTTTTCTTTTTTATCTTTTTCCTGAGAAATGGATAGCGTTCGCGGTGGCAATCGAGGCACAGCGGTCGTGCGAAAGCTGAAGCTGATCGGCGATCATCAGAGTTAAGAGGCGCGTTACATTCTTCACAGCGCGGCGGACCTACGCGCCCGTTATGATCGTGTGCCATAGAAACACCTCGGCGCCCAGACGCAGACCGGTGGAGAGCAGGAGCGGTCTGGATCGAACGGTTATTTGGTATTTGGTATTTGGTATTTGGTGCGTGCAGTTTAGCCTTGAAGGCTTCAAAGTCAGGCGTTCAGGCTTGGATGGTTTGAACCAACAAAATCTATAGAAGCGTTAACTTCTTGATTTTAAGTTTGACTCTTGAGGGCGCTTTTTGACGGTTTTCGGGAACCTATCATTCTGCGATGGAGTAAGAACCTACAGAGGTCCTTTTGCTCTGCGATTGAGGTGGTCCGCGCATTCCTGCGGAAGCAGTGAAGGCGGCACATCAAAAGCCCAGAATGAGGTTCCCGCAGCAGACGCAAACGGTACGCCGGCCTTGGAAAGGGTGCAGGCCGTTTGATTAAGCCGGCGCCGCTCCCGGCTATGCAGAACCCACTTCCGCTCTGCATAGACATCTTATACGACAAAGAGCTTCTGAAAGTCAATAGCAAAAATCACTTTTTCTCAATTATTTCGGCAATATCTGCTTATTATCAGACGTGTAAAGCGTTGACAATTATTTAGACATTGCTTAGACTTAGACACACTTATGGCACGCGAAACTTACAAGCAGGCTTACGCGACAGCAAAGCTCGATCTGCTGGAACAACTGCAAAAACGAGACCAGCTGGACCAGAAAATCCGCAAACTCAAGCAGACGGTCAAGGCCCTGGGCGACATGTGCGGCGCCCCGCCGGAGGAGATCGACAAGCTGCTCCTGGTGGAAGGCTTTGCCATTGATGCCAAGCCGGGATTCACCGAATCCATCCGGCGGCTATTCCGCATACACCAGACTGCGCTAAGTCCCACCGATGTTCGCGAGGATCTGGTGAAGATGGGCATTGGCGTGGGCCAGGTAAATCTGTTGTCGTCTATTCATACTGTCCTGCGCCGCATGGCGGAAGCTGGCGAAATTGAAAGGACCGAGAGTGGGACTTTTCGGTTGCCGGGGTGACATATCTCATTCGGCAGTTACGATCTGCTTTCCCTGCTGTGACCGCTCGTCCCAACCTTCGAATTCACTGGCAAAAATTTCCCAACAAGAATCTATGAAACGTTTTATGCTCAGGTGTCACTAAACAACAAGCTGCTGTTTAATGAGCGCACGTTCGAAGATTCCGATGAAAGCGAGATGCCTGCATGTCAAAAGGATTGGACAACCTGAAACATATTGTTGTGCTGATGATGGAAAATCGCTCCTTTGACCACATGCTGGGCGGGCTGAAGCAAGGATTTCCCAAGATCAACGGGCTGACCGGGAATGAATCGAACCCGGACAGCGCTGGAAACGTGGTGAAGGTGTCGCCGACGGCAGATTATCGGGGACAGCTGAGCCATGATCCGGACCATCACTTTCCGGGCGTCGACGTACAGATTTACGGCGGCGCAGCATTTGCGCCGGGACGTGTGGCCAACATGCAGGGCTTTGTGAAGAGCTACGGCACGCAGGGAGCG
>DATBVH010000078.1:0-3263 GCA_036515395.1 Candidatus Angelobacter sp. | reverse complement strand
AGCAATGGCGATGACGGTTCAATTTCTGGCATTCTGCTCGACTTGAGCGAAGATGGAATGGACGTTCTGGCCTCACAACCGCTTTATTGCGCCGCGGTGGTAAATGCGCGTTTCATACTTCCCGACCTGCTCTCTGATCTTCAGCTTCCCGGCGAGGTAGTCTGGGCAAATCCCAATGGGGAATCTGGAATCCGTTTCGCAGAAGTGCCGGAGGATATGCGTGGAGCACTTCGCAAGTGGCTGGCTGAACACGCTCGGCAAGCGCCGCCCCAAGAGCCCGCGCCCCGTCCCGATTGCAAAGTTACCGATCTCAGTGTTGGCGGATGCTATGTCGAAACTATCTCTCCGTTTCCAGAAAGAACTCACTTACTGTTGAAATTGCGGGCCGCCGGAAATGAACTCGAGACTCCCGGGCTGGTGCGCGTCATGCATCCCTCGCACGGGATGGGAATTGAATTCATGGTGCAGAACGCCGACCAGAGCAGAAAAATTGAACTTTTCATTCGTTCGCTGAGCAGCCCGCCTGATTTAATGGCCGCGCCTCGTGCGTTGTCTTCCGCGCAAGTTCGTCCTGGTCCATCATCCGATGTGGACGATCCCCTTCTTGATCTTTTGCGAAATCACGAATCCCTTACTCAGGAAATGTTCCTGGAAGCATTGCAGAGCCAGCGGTCCGGGCAGATATTGGAAACACAATAATTCTTCGCCTTGCCAATCTTTCTATTGTCGAGAAGTTGCTTGCAATGTCTGATTGAACCCGGTGTGCGGGAAAAAACCGTTCTAGTAACGTCCCTACTGCGACTTCCATTTGTTCAGGAATTCTAATAGGTCTTCCGGACCCATGGCGCGAGCGCGCTCGAACTCTCCATTCTTTTGGCTGTAGAGTAACTGGCCAGAGGCATCGAGCACAGCGATTGCAGGAATTCCACGCTTCATCGGGACCTGATACTGGTCCATCAAATCTTGGTTTTTGTCACCCTGACCGACATCGACGTGCACCACTTCATAATCCGCCTTCAGGGTTGGCGCGATGTCGGGCCGCTGCAGAGCCCGGTCTAAAACATGACAGTCATAACACCAATCAGCGCCGAAAATCACCAGCACGCGTTTATGAGTCTTGCCGGCCTGCGAGATAGCGTGGTTAATTTCCTCGCGCGCTCCGCTGGCAGGAGGATAAAGCTTTGCATCCAGCGACATTGGTTGTTCCAGCTTGAACGCGTCAGTGCGCTGAATCGCAACCAGTTTCCATCCCGCAGTCTGCTGTTGCCAAACCTGCGATTCCATCACATACAACGTGCGCCCGGGGGGCGCGGTTTTAACTGTGGCTTCAAAGGTCACTTGTTGAATTCCTGGCTGGGGCGCGTTCAAGTTCGCTACTTTCAATGTGAGTTGGGTCGCCTTCATTTCTTTCCAGAACTTCGCATCGTCGGCTGGAGAAATTTGCGACGAGTTCTTGCCGACCACGGTAATGCGGGGCGCAGGATCATTGCTGTACAGCTCTTTCAGTGCACTACTATTCGGACTGATCACTGCTGCTTTCCATCGCGTGAGCGCGGTAAATGATGGCGTCGTCTGAGCCGCACTCTGGGCACAGAGCAAAGCAGTAGCAATCCAGAGTAGAACAACCGAGTGCCGCGCCTGTTGCTTCATTAAATCAATCACCATCTCTATACGAGTATAAAGACACGCCTCTTGCAAAGTGCAGACTGGAAATTGAATCGTATGTAACTACCGCAGTAATAGGGTAAGGAGGGTATTGCACCTAAGACTGATTGAGGCATCATAATCAATGTACTCGGGCGTGTTTGTCCAGGAGTGTAGATAGTCGTTTGAAGAACTCGCATTCGTGTACCCAAATGCCAGTCCGAATTCTCATTGCCGATGATGATGCCGCTATCAGGCGTCTGCTCCGCAGGCTCATCGAAACCCATGCGGGGTGGACGGTTTGTGCGGACGCGCGCGACGGGCATGAGGCAGTAAACAAAACCGAAGAACTTAAGCCTGACATTGTAGTCTTAGATCTCGCTATGCCAGACATGAACGGGCTGCAAGCGGCGCGAGAGATTTCTCGCCATCATCCTGGGCTGCCCATGCTTCTCTTTACGGTCCAGCAGGTTTCGAAGGAATTGAGTCACCAGGCACTGAATGCCGGCTGTCGGGGTGCGCTTTCGAAAAACACCGGCAGCGAAGTCGTGCATGCGATCGAAGTGCTGCTGAATAATCAGAACTTTTTTCAGCCGATTCGAAGCGACGCGCCTGTCTGGTAAATCTTTCTGCTTTTCCGGATAACCGACGCCGAAAGCTGAGGGATTATGACTTCCCTTCCAACTCTTTCCTCGCGACCATCAACTGTTTGCGTTGTTCTCCGCTGATCTTCGGGTACGACAATTTCAACTCGTCCAACGCATCTACGATTGCCGCCGCCACCACCATGCGCGTGTACCATTTGTTATCCGCTGGGACTACATACCAGGGTGCATGTTTCTTGGATGTCGACGCGATCATCTGCTCATAAGCGTTCATGTAGTCGTCCCAGTATTCGCGCTCGCTAGCGTCTGCCGCAGAAAACTTCCAATTCTTTTCCCGAGTATCCAGTCTCTCCAGAAAACGCCGCTTCTGTTCCTTTTTAGAAAGGTTTAGGAAGAATTTCCGGATTACAATTCCGTTCCGCGTCAAATACCGCTCAGAGTTTCTAATGTCCTCAAACCGCTCCTGCCAAATGTTCTTTCCTTTCAGCTTTTCCGGTATGCGCTCATGCTTCATCAGGTCGGGATGCACCCGCACCACCAAGACCTCTTCATAATAAGAGCGGTTGAAAATCCCGATGTGGCCGCGCTCCGGTAAGCGCCGGTTAGAGCGCCACATGAAGTCGTGGTTTTGTTCCTCAGTCGACGGCTGCTTGAACGAAGTCACCTCGCAGCCCTCAGGGTTCACGCCCGCCATTACGTGCTTGATCAGACCATCTTTTCCCGACGCATCCATCCCTTGCAGGATGATCAGCACTGCCCACTGGTCCTGGGCGTAAAGCTTGTCCTGTAACTCGCGCATGGCGGTGATGCCCTTATCCAACAGCTCCTGCGCGTGTTCCTTGGAATCGCAGCCTCCCGTATCTGACGGGTCATAGTCTTTGAGCTGAAACTTCTTGCGGTGATCAATCCGATAAGGATCAGACAACTTGCTGGCCCAACTCATGCGTTTCCTCTGTTCATTCAAGTGGCAAGCCGACTTCAGTAGAAAATGCTGTGGGCTTACTTCGGCATAAC
>DATBVH010000077.1:0-3455 GCA_036515395.1 Candidatus Angelobacter sp. | reverse complement strand
GTACGACATCTGGATGCCACGAGAGCTTTCTCCGTTCCTGCCCGCCCGCTCAGCGCATAATTGGGAAGCGATTGCACGCCTGCGCGATGGAGTCACGCTTGCGCAAGCGCGCGACGATCTTTCCACGATCGGCGCCGCAATCAGGAAGCAGTATGGTAATGACGTTGATCTTGTCGGCGCCACTGTCCTTCCGCTTAAAGACGCATTAACCAGCACGGTGCGACCATCGCTGCTGATCCTGCTGGGTGCTGTAGGCTTTCTTCTGCTTGTAGCGTGCGCCAACGTCATGAATCTATTGCTGGCGCAGGCGGCAGCCCGTGAATCTGAACTCGCCATCCGCTCTGCTCTGGGCGCTTCGCGTGGACGGATGGTCCGCCAGTTTATGGCGGAAACTCTTCTGCTTTCGTTTGCGGGCGGCGCCATTGGAGTAGTGGCGTCATTGTGGGGAGTTCACTGGCTCCTGAAATTAGCTCCATCGGAAACACCAGGTTTGGCTGGTGTGTCGATGAACCTGCCAGTCCTATTTTTTGCGTTTGGGATTTGCATGGTGGTGGCCGTTGGGCTGGGGACATTCACGGCTTTGCGCTCAGGCTCGAACGACATTCGCACCACGCTGGCCGAAGGAGGCAGAGGCAGCGCCGGCAGCTTCAGGACGCAGTTCATAGGCAGGAGCATCGTTGTGGCCCAATTGGCCATTACCATGACATTGCTAATTGGCGCCGGCCTGTTGGGTCGAAGTTTGATGCGGGTCCTTTCGGTGGATCCAGGGTTTCGCACTGAACATGTGGTCACCGTTGATCTCGCACTTCCATCCGCTTTTTCGCAGGAACTGAAAATTCAGCGCGTCGAATTTCTGAATAACCTGTTCAGCCGTTTGCGCGCCCTGCCCGGTGTTGAGGATGTTGGTGGCACCAATGCTTTGCCCCTGGCTACAGGAATCTCCTCCTATGGTGGCTACGCGGTGCTAAATCCGCAACAGCTTTCGCCCAGGATGCTGGAACTGATCAACCATTCCGCGCGGGGGAATGTTTGGGAAGACAGTCCACTGGCGAAAGAGCTGAATGACTTTTTTACTCAGCTTTTCCGCG
The DNA here is from genome assembly GCA_036515395.1 of Candidatus Angelobacter sp. Lineage (GTDB taxonomy): Bacteria > Acidobacteriota > Terriglobia > Terriglobales > Acidobacteriaceae > Angelobacter. The sequence goes on along the minus strand of DATBVH010000077.1, from coordinate 2,367 downwards.
ATCCTAAAAATGGCGGATCTGCCGACTATGCCTCAGTGAGTGAAGGCTATTTCCGCAGCCTGGCAATTCCTCTACTTAGTGGTCGTCTCTTCAATGACGGCGACACGATGGACGCCCCGCACGTTGCACTGATCAGCCAGTCACTCGCTCGCGAAAAATGGCCCAATGAAAATCCTATAGGACGCACCATCGAATTTGGAAACATGGACGGTGATCTGCGCCTGCTTACGGTGATTGGGGTCGTGGGGGACGTGCGCGAGGGTAGCCTGGAGAAACCTCCGCGTCCCACCATCTATGTGAATTATCGCCAGCGGCCGCAGGCTACCTACCGCTTCAGCGCGGTGGTGCGAACCGCTGGAGATCCCAACGCGGTGATTACGTCGGCGCGAAAAATCGTGCGCGATCTTGATCCGGACGTTCCGCCCAGCACCAGTACCTTCACCACAATCTTTGCCGCCTCCACCAGCGGTCGTCGCTTTAATCTTTTGCTGTTTGCTATTTTTGCCGGGACTGCCTTGCTGCTGGCAGTCGCAGGAATTTACGGAGTGCTTGCCTATTCGGTAGCGCGCCGAACCCGTGAGATGGGCGTTCGCATGGCTCTGGGCGCAACCGCCTCTAATGTGATGCGCCTCATCCTGGGACAAGCGGCAGTCACTACTGGAATCGGCATAGTGCTTGGCTTAGTTGGCTCGTTCATTCTCATGCGCTCTCTGCAATCGATGTTGTATGAAGTGGGCGCGGCTGATCCGTTAACCTTCGCTGCAGTGGCGCTGTTGCTTCTCATCGTCGCATTGCTGGCTGCTTATCTTCCGGCGCGGCGCGCCACCAAGGTAGATCCTAACGTGGCATTGCGATACGAATGAACGCAACGGTTTAAGCTGCAAGAGCTGCACTACTCATTCAATTTCTCCAGCAGCTTTTCAGGATTGATGGGCTTCGCCAGAATCTCAAATGTATAGCCCTCGGCTCGGGCCTTGGAAAGCAGATCAAAGCTGGCTGACTGGCCGGAGAAAAGAATGATCCGGCATTTGGGAAGGAATTTCATAATGGCTATGGCTGTCTCAATGCCGTCCATCCCCGGCATAATCACGTCGCTGACAATTGCATCCGGCAGCACCATCTTTGCCCACTTTACCGCAGACTCTCCATGCGACACGGCCAGCGCGTCATGCCCTTCGCCTTCTAAAATATTGACCAGGGTATCGGCAATAATTGGCTCGTCATCCACCACGATGATCTTCACTAGGCTGGGCCTCTGGCTGAAACAAGGTTGTTGGAGTCGCTTTCCTTGGAGCCTATGGTTTGTTTCCCAGCCGTGTACTGCGCCGGTAGAAAAATTGAAAAAGCCGTCCCGTGGCCATTCTGGCCGGTCCTGCTCTTCATACGGATGCTTCCGCGATGCTTCTCCACGATGCCGCGTGTGATCCACAGCCCCAGCCCTGTACCAACGTCTCTCTTGGTTGTGAAAAATGGCTGAAAGACGTTTTTTCTGTGCTTCGCTTCAATCCCGCTGCCTGTATCCAAAATGGTAATGCGAACTCCGGGAAGATTGCAGTTGCTCCACTCATGCGATTTGGAAACTCGCAGCACGAGCGTCCCGCCCTCCGGCATGGCATCCAGGGCGTTGGTGATCAGGTTGGAGAATGCCTGCCGAATTTCACCGGCCAATGCCGTAATTTCAAGGTCTTTTTCAAATTGTCTTAGAACGTTGACGCCTCTCGATTCAAGACGCTTTTCGTAAAGCAACAGCAGATCGTCAAGCGTTTGACTGACGTTAAGCTGTACAGGCGCAGAAGTGTCGCGATAAAACCCAAGGGTCTGGCGTGTGATATGGGCCACGCGATCAAGTTCGCGGCCGGCCAGTTCCAGGTAGCCCTTCACCCGGTCGTTACTGCTCAGGTCTCTCTTGGCCAGATAAACCAGATTGGTGACTGCTTCCAGCGGGTTATTAATTTCATGGGCAACGGTAGCGGCCATGCGTCCAGCGGCGGCAAGCTTTTCCGTGGTTTGCAAGGCGCGCTCAATTTTATTGGCTTCCGTAATGTTGCGGACGATCTTGGCCGCGCCAATCACCTTTCCATTGTCATCCTTGACTGGTGAGATCGTGAGCGATACCTCAATCTTTTCTCCATTTTTGTGCACACGTATGGTTTCAAAGTGTTCGATTTTTTCGCCACGCCGGATCTTGCTCAGGATCATGTCCTCGTCATGGTGTAACTCCGGGGGGATGATTAACGTAACGGGCTTTCCAATGATTTCGTTAGCCGTGTAACCGAACAACTTTTCGGCACTTTTGTTCCAGCTGGTAATAACCCCGTTCAGGTCTTTGCTGGCGATCGCATCGTCAGAAGATTCGACAATCGCAGC
>DATBVH010000076.1:0-4324 GCA_036515395.1 Candidatus Angelobacter sp. | reverse complement strand
TGGGACTGCGCTTGCCGCCATTGCGTGAGCGCAAAGAGGACATTCGTCCTTTGGCGGAAAATTTCCTTGAGCGTGCTGGCCATGCCCGGCAGGTTCAGTATTCAATCAATCCTGACGCACTGAAACTACTCCAAATGTATGAGTGGCCAGGCAATGTCCGTGAACTTGAAAACTGCCTGGAACGTGCCGTGGCCATGAGCGCCGGATCTGTGCTGCAAACCAATGACTTTCCGCCTCATATACGGTCAGCGGCTCTTCGCATCGCCGATCCTGGCAAGCAGTCCCGGATTTTGCCACTAGCTGAACTGGAAAAGCAGGCCATCATTGATGCTTTGCGGCAGCTCAACGGCGACAAACTTATGACTGCCCGAGCCCTTGGTATCGGCAAAACTACGTTGTATCGCAAATTAAAGGAATATGGAATAAGCCATTGGTCTTCTTCGCCCTTGGCGATGCCTGTCAGTTAAGGCAATTCGGAGTTTCAGGGCGGAATCTTTTCCCGGCGCGGTTTGCGTGGTGCAAGCCGCGCATCCAATACAGCAGGCCAGCCCCGGTTGCCCCGCGATCATAAATCCCTGCCTTCCAGAAAACATATTTTCAGAGACAACTCCGTCTGTAGACGCTGCTTCTTACCTTTAGCGGTTGTCTGACTTGAAGGGGTATCTATGCTTTGGACGATTTTTGCAATCCTCATTATCCTTTGGCTTCTGGGCTGGGGATTTCACGTGGCCGGCGGACTGATTCACCTTTTACTTGTGATCGCACTGGTTGTCGCCGTCATTAACCTGGTTACGGGCCGTAGGACTGTCTAACATTTCACAGCGCGCGTCTGGATTGACCTAAAAGATTTTGAGAAAAAGCAGGGAGTGGGCTGGGATCACAGAACAGCTCTGCTCCCTCCTTTTTTACGCTTTTACGCTCAAAAACCCCGGCCCGTCCATTCTTGGATCAAGAGAAGGGGCAATTTTTTGCGCCATGTATCCGTATTTAAAGGACATCCTAAGTTCCTTGCACTGAGTCTAATCCCATTTATAGCTGTGAAAAGCAGCGGAGATTGGTAGTAAACAGATGCTTACAACACGCGCGAACGCGGTTGGAGTCGACGTGGCTCCCAATGGTGACCGCAATCAGGAACTCACACAACGTATTGCAGAAAAAGGTGATTGGTTCCACAACATCAACCTCAATGGCGTTTGGACCGCGCCTCATCACTTTCTGGGTGACTTTCCTAACGTGAAGTGGAAGCAGATTGCTCCTGCTCTGCCTGCGGATTTATCCGGCGCCAGCGTGCTTGATATTGGGTGTAATGGCGGGTTCTATTCCATCGAGCTAAAAAAGAGGGGCGCCAGACGCGTTCTGGGCGTTGACGTGGACGACCGTTATCTTGAGCAGGCGCGCTTTGCTTCCCAGATTTTGGATTTGGATATTGAATTCGCCAAGTGCTCCGTCTATGACGTGGATTCCATTCCTGGACAATTTGATTTTGTGCTGTTTATGGGAGTTTTTTATCATTTGCGCTATCCTCTGTTCGCCCTCGATAAAGTCATCAAGAAAGTCGGACGCAGCCTGATATTCCAGACCATGATTCGCGGCTCTCTCACTAGTCCGGAACTGCGGGAGGATTATCATTTCTGGAACATGGAGATATTCAAGAACCCTGATTTCCCCTGTATGTACTTTATTGAAAAGAATTATGCGGGCGACCCCACCAACTGGTGGATTCCCAATCATGGCGCAATGGAAGGCATGCTGCGCAGCTCAGGCCTGGAGATCACCGCGCATCCTGAACAGGAAACCTGGATTTGTGCTCCATCCCACGTCACCAAGGCCGATGGCAAATATCTTTTAGACCACGAATTAGCGGGCACCCTGTAACCTGGCCCAGCTCTGTACAAAGGTGCATGCATGGTTGAAGCAGTCATGTTGTGGAATGAGCCAAACAATCTTTCCCATTGGGACTTCAAGCTGGATCCTGACTGGAAGATGTTTGCAAAAATGGTTATTACCGCAAGCCAGGCCATTCGCCGCGAAAATCCTGAACTGCCCATAGCGCTGGGCGGCATCTCTCCCATTGACCCTCATTTTATTAATCTGCTTGGCTCTTATGGCGTGTTAGATGCCGTAGATGTGGTTTCCCTGCATGGATTTCCGCTGGACTGGAACCATTGGCAGCTGAACGACTGGCCCAGGAAGATCGATGAAATTCGTGCCGTTACCAGCAAGCCCATCTGGGTTTCAGAAGCGGGCGTTTCTTCTTTTGGCGCGGAAGAAGTCCAGGCATTTGGCCTGCAGCGCACGGCTGAGCTGCTGTTGCCGATCGTGGACCGCGTGCACTGGTATAGCCTTCTTGACCTGCCGGCCACGTGGTCGGCCACAACACGCCACAAAGAAGCCGAAGGCAGCGCTTACTATCGCCATTACTATATGGGACTGCTACGTGAGGACGGTTCACCCAAGCTGGCTGCACAATCCTTTCCCAAGGACATGGGCATCTGCCAATGGTTTCACTATGAAGACCCGCGTCTTGATCTCGCTGTGGATTGGCTGAAGCGGCTGGGCGTAAAGTACCTGCGCACCGGCGTGAGCTGGGCGGATTGGTACCGTGAGAATGCGGAACCGTGGTTCGATCGCCAAATGCAGGCCTTGGAACCATTTAACACCACCCTGACGCTCTGTTTCACTCCGGAGCACATGGGCGTTGCTCCTCACTACACCAGTCCGCCAAAACGTGCTGAAGACTTTGCCGAATTCGCGGTATGGGCCGTGCGCAAATATGCCATGGCAAAAAATGGCAACCAAGTTCTGATAGGAGCCAGGTAGGAATGGCAAAGAACATACTCATTACCGGCGGAGCAGGGTTTGTAGGATCGCACCTGGCTGACGCCTTGCTGGCCGCCGGCCACCACGTTCGCATTTTTGACAACCTTACAGGCCAGGTCCATCTCAACGGGATCCCTGAATACCTGGCGGAAGACGCTGAGTTCGTGCAGGGTGATGTTCGGGATTCAGCCGCTGTACGCCGCGCGCTCTCTGGCATCCACGTTGTCTTTCATATGGCAGCGGCCGTTGGCGTGGGCCAGTCCATGTATGAGATTGAGCGTTACATGGGCTCCAACACGCAGGGTACTGCGGTGCTGCTGCAACAACTGCTTGACCGCAAGAGCCGCGTGGAGAAGCTGGTGCTGGCTTCTTCGATGTCGATCTATGGCGAAGGGAAATATCTCTGCGCGCGATGCGGAGACGTCGCGCCACAACTGCGCACTGTCGAGCAGCTCAGGCTCAAGCAGTGGGAGCCCAACTGTCCTGCGTGTGGTGAGCCGCTCACGCCCATTCCCACAGATGAATCCAAGCCGCTCCAGTGCAGCTCTATTTATGCGCTCTCGAAAAAAGACCAGGAAGAGATGTGCCTGCTTTTTGGCCGGACCTACGCTTTGCCTATAGTTGCATTGCGATATTTCAATATTTACGGGACACGGCAGGCGCTCTCCAATCCTTATACCGGGGTGGCCGCAATTTTTGCCTCTCGATTCATGAATGGCAATCCGCCTTTGATCTTTGAAGATGGAGCACAGTTGCGTGACTTTGTGAGCGTTGAAGATGTTGTTCGCGCCAATCTCCTTGCGATGGAATCATCACAGGCGGACGGTATGGCCCTGAATATTGGATCGGGCGAGCCAATTTCAATTCGTGAAGTCGCAGCCGAACTGGCGCGCGCCATGGACTCTGAGATTGCCGCCGAGCTTACGCAGAAATATCGTGCCGGCGATGTCCGCCACTGTTTTGCCGATATTTCTGTAGCGCGCAAATTTCTTGGCTATACGCCGCAAGTGCGCTTTGCCGATGGATTGAAAGATCTGGTGGAATGGCTGTGCTCGCAGCAGCCGCAGGACCGCGCTGCTGAAGCAGTGGCGCAGCTCAGTGAATTTGGGTTGACCGCCTAGTCGCAATGAGTTTGATACAAGGGGGAAGAATGCGTCCGCAGGATACGCGCTCGGTGTTGATTTTTGGAGGAGCAGGCTTTATTGGGTCAAACTTGGCCCATTCGCTACTTTCCTACACCGATGCCAAGGTGCACATTTTTGATAATCTCTCGCGCGCGGGAGTGCACCACAATGTGGAATGGCTGAGGAAAACTGCAGGCAATTCCGGCCGGCTTCAAGTTACCGTTGGTGACGTACGGGACGTCAAGCAGGTGGAAAAAGCTGTGGCCCACGCAACTGAGATCTATCATTTTGCCGCGCAGGTGGCAGTCACCACATCTGTGGCTGATCCCAGACATGATTTTGAAGTGAACCTTGCCGGTACTTTCAATGTCTTGGATTCT
>DATBVH010000075.1:0-3457 GCA_036515395.1 Candidatus Angelobacter sp. | reverse complement strand
CCATCAAAAAGCCCGTGGCTGACCAGTTTTATGGCGACCGCACCGGCACCATTGAAGATCCCTGGGGACACAAATGGACCATTGCAGTGCATCTCGAAGATGTCTCGCCGGAAGAAATGCAGCGCCGCATGGCCGCCATGGAAAAGAAATAAGGAGTTATGCCATGAACACAATTTCTTACAAGCCCGATGGTTATCAGAGCGTGATTCCCTATCTCCATGTAAACGGCGCGGCGAAATTGATCGCCTTTATGAAGGATGTCTTTGACGCGAAAGAGATCGCTATTTACCCACGCCCTGATGGCACCGTGGGTCACGCAGCGCTCAGAATGGGCGATTCGGTTATTGAACTTGCAGACGTAAGCTCGGAATGGCCAGCCATGCCATGCGCCATGCAGGTTTACGTGCCGGACACTGACTCCGCCTATCATCGCGCGCTCAAAGCTGGGGCAAGCTCACTGCTGCCGCCAGCTACACAGTTCTACGGAGATCGCACGGCCAGTGTGCGCGATAGCTGCGGAAATAACTGGTACATCGCCACGCAGATTGAAGTTGTGAGCCGCGACGAAGTCGATAAGCGACTTGCCGCCATGGGCCAATCAAACAAATAATCGAGGATCTCGCGATTACATTAGCCTCGCCCTTGCGCGGGGCTTTGTCTTTAGCGCGAATTCGGTGATTCGTCCGCAGACGGTAGGTACAAAACCTCAGTTTTATTTCTTGTTGACGCTGTATCTGTGCGCTATTGTGTGTACGAATCTTTCCCGGGCCCCTGCGAAGCTAAAGACAAGCCCAGATCGGCTGCGTGACTCTATGCGCAACCAGACCTGCGGATGGAGGTGCCATGACATCACGCAATGTGCGTCACGCACTCTGTTTCATCTGCTTTCTTCTCGCGATTTCCGTTTTAACCTTTGCCCAGGGCGGCGGTCCTGTGCAACTCGGCGCGCTCAACGTTACCGTTCCCCACGGTTGGACCGTCAAAGCAGATGCGACGCCTCCACGCATCTATTCGCCGGACTCCACTCTGGCAGACTCCTTCGCCGTAGACTTCCCCGCTCCTGAAACCACGAACCTGGATGTGCGCGAGCGGCATTCCCAGATCTGGAAAAATCTTTCCGGACTGGTCAAGCCCGGCACCACGCCCCAGAACGGCGTGACCGGACCTTTTATCTGGACCAAAGGAGAACTTGTCCGTCCGGGCAGCAGCAACAGCGAGATTATGGTGCTGTACAGTGCCAAATCGGGGTCCAGCTACATCGCTGTCTTCGTGGATGCGACGCGACCCGATCTCGTCGCCAAAAATCTTCCCGCGCTGGACGCCATGCTCAAAAGCGCCACGCCTGCCTTTGCCCCCTCGTCCGATGCTTCAAATGCCACATCACCCGCAAACCCCGGCAATGCGAGCAACCCCGGCAACACCAGCGGTGCGGGGCATTCGCAGTCCAACGCAACCGGCTTGGAGACGCTCAATGAATACATGTTTAATGTTCCGCCAGGCTGGACACCCACCAAGTATTCAGACGGGATTGTGCTGATGTCGCCCGCCTCCGTGACGAATGAAAGATGTGTGGTTACCATCTCGCCCATGCGCCGTTCCAGCGGCGGCAACCTGTTGGCTGAAGCCGACAGCGTGTTCCGCGACGTCTACAAGGCATATCAACCCGCTAATAGGACGACTCGTGGCGGAGAAATGCCGGCCTCGATCGTTCATGGCGTGTCGGGTCAGGGCTGGGAATATGTGGTCATTCGCCGCGGCGTTGCTCCCCGAGGTTCGCCTGAGTCGCGCCTGGCCTTTGTTTTTGTCGCCAAGCTGGACACCCGACTTGCCGTCATCTCCGGCGTTTCCAAGGATCCGCTGGTTAGCACCTGTCTAGGTGAACTCGTGCACAATGCGTGGCCGCGATTCTTCTACAGCCTGGGTTTCAAAAACTGGAGCGCGCCTGACCAGACCGCCATGATGCGCAAGAGACTTGCAGGCGTGTGGACATCGGCCACCGGCACCGCCGCCGACCAAATCACCATTGCAGGCAACGGACGCTTTGCCAACGCCGCTGCCCGCCAGCAATACGATCTCATCTCCAGCAATGAAGCCCTTGTCACAACCACAACTGCTTTCGGCAACGGCAGCTACACGCTGCAAGGCAACGCCATCACCATGGTTCAGGATGATCGCCAGAACCAGCCTGAAACCGGTTTCATTCGCATGGAAGAAGAGAGTAAAGACGAAGGCCGGACCTGGGCGCCCATTCTCTACCTATTGCGGGTCAGCAAGGTCGACGGCGCAGATTACGAAGTACGTTACCAGCGGACTAGATAAATTGTCATGTCGATATAGCCAGCAAACACAATAGTGACCTATATGGGAAGCAGGCTCCGCCTGGGTCATTCCCAAAATAGAACTGTCCGTTCATTTGATTTCTTCTAATTTGAAGCTTTCGTCTGCAGTCGCGCATATACTAGCCAAAGTTTTTAGAACGATTTGAACGGGGCACAACATGACAGAGAACAAACTTACTGATTTCTCCACTCTTGCGCTGGGCGAAGAAGGCCACACTACGACGATCGCTGGCGAAGAAGATTTTGCCACGCACGCTGCAACAGAACGCATGCTTCAGGCAACAACACTGCCTGTTAGTGAAGAGACGACGAGCTTCATACACGGAGAAGAGGTCACGACTGAAGCTCTTGGAGAAGAAGGGCCGACGACGACAGACGGAGAGAACCCTTCGCTGGCAGATTTCAGCCGCAAAGGCGGGCCCTTCGGCGCCTACTAAACACGTGGGTTTGAAAGCTGGTTCAGAATGACGCTTCTGCTCGCTGGCGGCCAAGACGATCCTAATCTGACCGCTCTAGCGAGTGCCGCCCAAAGAGCGAACGTTGATCTGCTGGATTTGCGCCTGCCAGCCGGTGAGAGCCCTGCTTTCTGCTGGGATCCCGCAGAAGGAGTGGCGCGGTTTGCCGGGAGAGAACTCAAGGCCACTGCCGCTTTCATTCGTCATGACGTGTTCGGAGCGATGCAGGATCCCCGGCCAGAGGTCTCAGCGCGAGCGTCGGCCTGGTACCACACGATGATGGGTTGGCTTTTGTCTGAGCCGCGCGTTCGGATTTTCAATCGCGAGATGTGCCAGGCCGCAGCAAATAAGCCTGCTGCGCTGGTGTTCGCTCGCCAAGCCGGTTTGCAAATACCGCCAACCATAATAACCAATCAGGCCGGCAGCTTTCGCGCTGAGCAACTTGATTCTATGATCGCCAAGCCGGTAGGCGGTGGCGACTACTGTTATTCACTGGCTGAAGCTCTGGCCAAAACTAATCTGCGCGGCGAACTCGCGGCCAGTCCGGCAATTGTGCAGAAGCGCCTGGTACCGCCGGAGATACGCATCTACGTGATCGGCGCGGCCGATTTTGCTTTTGAAGTTCGTAGCCCGTCGCTGGATTATCGCGTGAACCAGGATGCA
>DATBVH010000074.1:0-12657 GCA_036515395.1 Candidatus Angelobacter sp. | reverse complement strand
AGCGCTTGTGGCTGCGGTCGTGGAATTTTCTGAAGAAGGAATAGTTGCGGTTTCTCCGGACAAAAAAGTCTTAAGCTGGAACCGCGGGGCTGAGGCGATCTATGGCTTTTCTGCGGAAGAGATTCTGGGGGAATCTGTGTTTTCCACCATCATTCCGCCAGAGCGCCAGGAAGAGTATGACAAACACTTCTCACGCATCCTGGCTGGCGAAACCCTGATCCGATTCGAATCAGAACGACATCGGGGAGATGGCACCCGTGTTGATGTTTTGCTGACTTATTGTCCAGTAAAAAATCAGCATGGAGAGGTAATTGCCGTTTCTGCGATCGTTCGCGACATCACCCAGGCCAAAGCAACGCAGCAGGCCCTGCATGAGGCGAATGAGAACTATCGCGCTCTTATCCATAACATTCCAGACGTCACCTGGATGATGGACAGCAACAATCAAATGAAATTTCTAAGCCCCAACGCGGAAAGCGTTTTTGGGCTTAGCCTGGCAGAATGCTACGCCCACGGCGCCACAATCCTTTTCGACTTCATCCATCCCGACGAAGCCGAGCAAGTAAAGCAGCAATTCCAATTATTTTTCGATGAAGGTGCAGCGTTCGACGTGGAGTTCCGCATATGCCGCAGAGACGGCGAGTGGAGATGGATCCACAACCGTGCCATTCAGACTTTTCAGAAAGACGGATTGCGTTACGCCAGCGGCCTGCTGACTGACATAACGCAACGCAAAGTAGCCGAGGTGTCCCTGCGCGAATCGGAACAACGCTACCGCCTCTTGTTTGAGCGCAACCTGGCCGGTGTTTTTCGATGCTCGCTGCAGGGAATATTCCTCGAATATAACGATGCCGGGGCCAGAATCCTTGGCTACGATTCGGGCGCAGATCTGGTTGGCCGCCCAGCAAGAGACATATTTTTTGACCCGGCGGACAAAGATGTGTCGGACCAGAAAATGGCCAACCATGGAACTGCTTCCAATCAGGAAATACGCATGCGGCGCAAGGACGGAAGTTCAGCCTGGATCATGGCCAACACCACGATGGTGAACGGGGCTTCGGGAACCGAAATTGAAGGAACCTTTGTTGATATTACGTTGCTCAAGCAGGCGGAAGAGCAAATGCGCCTGGCCAAGGAAGCAGCGGAGGCCGCAAACCGGGCTAAAAGCGAGTTTCTGGCGAACATGAGCCATGAAATTCGCACACCAATGAATGGCGTGATCGGAATGATCGACCTGGCCCTGGATACCGAGCTTACGCCGGAGCAGCGCGATTATCTGGCAACGATAAAAAGCTCGGCGGGCACCTTGCTGGACATCATCAATGACATTCTTGATTTTTCCAAGATTGAAGCGCGCAAGCTGGAGTTGGAACGGGTCCCGTTCAGCGTAGAGGAACTCGCTCGGACAACAGTCAAGGAGTTTTCAGTCCAAGCCAGGAACAAACAGTTATCTCTGCAATGCGATTTCTCAGCTGACCTGCCGGCTGTGTCAATTGGTGATCCAGTACGCTTGCGGCAAATATTGATGAACCTGGTTGGTAATGCGCTGAAGTTTACTCAACAGGGAGAGATCATGGTCCGCGTGATCCGGCTGCGAGATGACACTTTGCAATTCAGCGTGAGCGATACCGGGATCGGTATCTCCGCGGAAAAGCAGAAGTCTATTTTTGAAGCGTTTGTCCAGGCGGATACTTCTTCCACTCGCCACTATGGCGGGACGGGGCTGGGACTGGCGATTGTTTCGCAACTGGTGGCGCTCATGCAAGGCCGCATATGGCTGGAAAGCATCCCTGGCAAGGGCAGCACATTTTACTTTACGGCGCGTTTTCCCACAGCAAGTGCCGTTGCAGTCAGAGATGCGACACAACATAGTGAAGAGCGCACGGCAACAGTGCCGGTTGGGAAGTTACATATCCTGATCGCAGACGATAATCTGGTCAACCTTCGTCTGGCCCGGAGCCTGCTGGCAAAGCAAGGCCATTCTGCAGTGACAGTAGGCAGCGGACGAGAGGCCCTGGCGGCGCTGGAGCAACAGAGTTTCGATTTGGTCCTGATGGACGTGCAGATGCCCGATATGGATGGATTTGAGACGACCAAAGCTATACGCGCCCGGGAACGAACCTCCCAAAGACATCTGCCGATTGTTGCCATGACTGCCCACGCCATGAGCGGCGATCGCGAACGCTGCCTGGCGGCTGGAATGGATTCCTACGTAACGAAACCAGTGGACGCTTCCAAGCTTTTCATCGCTATCGCAGATGCGCTCCAGAATATGACTCCCAATGCTATCCGCCCCAAAAGCGCACCTTCACCCGCGCAAGGGCCGCACAGCATTGATTTGGATCGCTAGAAATCCGTCTTGGCAAGGCTCCCCATCGACCAGGAATGGCCTGTCCCATAGGCGGCAAAAAGACCTAAGCCCTGTAGAATAGAGTCTGGCAATGCAGTTTACTGAACAATACGATGTAGTGGTTGTGGGCGCCGGACATGCCGGGTGCGAAGCCGCCATGGCAGCTGCGCGCATGGGATTGAAGACCGCCCTTTTCACGCTGAATGTGGACCTGATCGCACAGATGTCCTGCAATCCCGCAGTCGGCGGAATTGCCAAAGGACATCTTGTACGCGAAGTGGATGCCCTGGGTGGAATCATGGGCGAAGTCACGGACGCGGTAGGAATCCAGTTCCGGCTGCTCAATACCTCCCGCGGACCGGCGGTGTGGTCCCCGCGCGCCCAGTGTGACAAGCAGCAGTATCGCCAGAAGATGCGCGAAGTACTGGAGAGCCAGCCTAATCTATTTATCAAGCAGGCAGAAGTGGCCGAGCTAATCGTGGAAGAACAGGATTCACCACGGAGGCACGGAGGCGCGGAGAAAAACAGTTCCGGCGGCGAGGCCGACTTGCACGCCGAGCCACCTGCTGCAGGCGCTGAAGATTTTTTCATTGAGAAGAATGCAGAGCGGGTTGGAGCGAAGCGACAGGCAAACGGAATTAAACTGCGCGATGGCCGCACCGTAGGCGCGCAAGCTGTCATCATTACGACCGGAACATTTCTTAACGGACTAATCCATTGCGGCGAGCAAACCTATCCTGCCGGACGCAGCGGTGAGCCGCCGTCACAGCTCCTGGGCGAATCACTCAAATTGTTTGGCTTGCGCGGATGCAGGCTTAAGACAGGAACACCGCCGCGGCTGGATGGCCGCAGCATTGACTGGTCGCGCTTTGAAGTGCAGCCCGGCGACGCCGATCCAACGCCCTTCAGCTTCCGCACCAAAAAGATCACGCAGAAGCAGGTGCCGTGCTATATCGCTTTCACTACGGCAGAAACGCACCGCATTATCGCGGAGAACGTACATCGTTCCCCAATGTATTCCGGGCAAATCCAGAGCATTGGCCCGCGCTACTGTCCCAGTATTGAAGACAAGATCGTAAAGTTCCCAGACAAGACCACGCACCAGCTTTTTCTTGAGCCCGAGGGGCTGAATACGCACGAGATTTATGTGAATGGCATGAGCACATCCATGCCTATCGACGTACAGCTTGCGGTGATCAAGTCGATTCCAGGACTGGAGAAAGCGGAAATGCTGCGGCCCGGATACGCCATTGAATACGACTCCATTGATCCGACCGAGCTTGAGCGCACTCTGGAGACGAAGAAAATTGACCGGCTCTATCTCGCCGGACAGATCAATGGGACATCTGGGTATGAAGAAGCCGCATGCCAGGGGCTGATGGCGGGAATTAACGCCACATTGAAGATCAAGGGCGAGCCGCCGCTAGTGCTTGACCGAACTGAGGCTTACACGGCGATCCTGATTGACGATCTGATCAGTAAAGGGACAAACGAGCCTTACCGGATGTTCACTTCTCGCGCGGAGTTCCGCCTGCATCTACGGATTGATAATGCCGATCGTCGCCTCACGCCGCATGGACGCCGTATTGGCCTGATCAATGATCAGGCGTGGGCGGATTATCAGGCCAAAGAACAGCGCGCACAGAAGCTGATGGCGTTCCTGGAAAAGACGCGTGTGTCGAGTGATCTGCTGGAAAAGGTCAGCCGCGCGCAGCAGGAACGGTTGAGGGCGTTGCAGGTATCGCCGAACGATTTCGAAAACGAAAATGAAACGGACGTTGCAGCGGCATCTTCGAATGGAAGTAATCTTTCCAGCGCGCTCGGTTCGACTTTGGCACAGCTGCTCAAGCGGCCGGAGATCGTGATTGAGGATCTTGCGCCGATGGTCCGCGAGAGCTATCCCGAGTATTTTGCCGAGATCGACGCCTATGGGCAAACTGCAGATTCACCACGGAGGCGCGGAGATGCGGAGGAACAAAAACTTTCTGCCGCAGCGCGCAACGAGATGAAGACGGTCGAGACGGAGATCAAGTACGCCGGCTATCTTGACCAGCAGAAGAAGTCGATTGAACGGCTCAAAAAGGCCGAGCAGCGCGTGATCCCAGATTGGTTCGACTATGGCAAAGTCAGCGGCCTTTCGCGGGAGATGAATGAAAAGCTCCAGCGGGTGCGTCCGCGCACGCTGGGCCATGCATCGCGCATTCCCGGAGTAACGCCGGCGGCGGTGAGCTTGATCAATGTCTATATTGAGATTCAGGGGAAGCGTTTTACGGCAGCGCAGCAGACTTTGGGATAAGAGCCATGACACCCGAAAAAAAGGCCGCCCAGCCAATCGATCCTGACGTGCGCATCGGACATGTGCACCTGAAGGTGGCCAACCTTGAACGCGCCCTCGGATTTTATCGTGACGTGCTTGGGTTTGAACTCATGCAGCGCATGGGTGATCAGGCGGCATTTCTTTCCGCCGGGGGTTATCACCATCACATTGCTTTGAACACATGGGAGAGCCTTGACGGCCCACCGCCTCCATTCGGGACAACCGGCCTATATCATCACGCTATTGTCTATCCCACCCGGACGGCGCTGGCGGATGCGCTTCGGCGTTTGATCGCAGCCGGCATCGGGCTGGAAGGTGCTGCCGATCACGGCGTAAGCCAGTCGCTTTACCTACGCGATCCCGATGGCAACGGAGTTGAGTTGTACGTTGATCGGCCCAGAGAAACGTGGCCGCACACGCCCGATGGAAAGCTCGCGATGTACACGCGTCATCTGGATCTCAGAGCGCTGCTGGCGGAATTGCCGGCGGATAAGGCGAACGACGTCCCGACGACCAAGGATTTGTAGAGCTTATTGTGGACAGGACCGCTTCGGCAATGTTCTAACCCATGATCCCACAAGCCGGATTTTGCCGTAAATCCAATGATCAGTGAAAATCGGCTCCAATCGTGTCATCAGTGGTAAGGGTTTGGATTGCTATAGTGATCCCTCGCTTTGCTCGGGATGTGGATCAGAGCGGAATATTCGCATGCTTCTTCGGCGGATTTTTGTCGCGTTTGTTCTGGAGCATCTCCAGCGCGTCGATTAGCTTCTTGCGAGTCTCTTGTGGACGAATCACCGCGTCTATATAGCCCCGCTCAGCGGCAACGTAAGGGCTGGCAAAGCGGTCACGAAATTCTTCAATCTTTTCATTGCGCGCTTTGGCTATGACTTCAGCTTTTTCTTTCTCTGACTTCGCTGAAAGCGCCGCGCGCTCAAGTTCGCGCTTGTAGACGATATTTACCGCGCCTTCAGCGCCCATCACGGCGATCTCCGCGGTAGGCCATGCATAGTTCACGTCGGTACGGATGTGCTTGGATGACATAACGCAATATGCGCCGCCATAAGCCTTGCGCGTAATCACGGTGATCTTAGGGACAGTTGCTTCAGCAAAAGCAAACAGCAGCTTGGCACCATGGCGGATGATGCCGCCGTACTCCTGCTGCGTGCCCGGTAGAAATCCGGGCACGTCTTCAAAGGTAATCAGCGGAATGTTGAAAGCGTCGCAGAAGCGCACAAAGCGCGCGCCTTTTACCGATGCATTGATATCGAGCACGCCGGCCAGAAATGCCGGCTGATTGGCCACAATGCCTACAGACCGTCCATTCAGCCGCGCAAACCCCACCACAATATTTTTTGCGTAGTGCTCATGGACTTCAAAGAAATAGCCATCGTCAACCACACGCGTGATGACGTCTTTCATGTCATAGGGCTGGCTGGATTCAACCGGAACCACAGTCTGTAGCTCGGCATCGGCGCGGTCAATCGGGTCGGTGCATTCGCGACGCGGCGGATCGTCGAGATTATTGGATGGCAGGAAGCCAAACAGCTCGCGCACCATGGAAAGGCACTCGGCGTCGTCATGCGCCATGAAATGCGCCACGCCGGAAGTTTCATTGTGCGTGGCCGCACCGCCCAGTTGGTCTTTGGTGACTTCTTCATGCGTCACGGTTTTGATCACGTCCGGGCCAGTCACAAACATGTAGGAAGTGTGGTCCACCATGAGGATGAAATCGGTAATGGCCGGAGAATATACCGCGCCGCCGGCACACGGGCCCATAATGGCGGAAATCTGCGGGATCACGCCGCTGGCCAGAGTGTTGCGCAGAAAAATATCGGCGTAACCGGCCAGCGACATTACGCCTTCCTGAATGCGCGCGCCGCCGGAATCATTGAGCCCGATCACCGGCGCACCCACTTTCATGGCCGTGTCCATGATTTTTACAATCTTGCCGGCGTTGGCCTCAGAGAGTGAGCCGCCGAACACGGTGAAATCCTGGGCGAAGACAAAGACCAGGCGGCCTTCAATGCGGCCATAGCCGGTGACGAAGCCGTCGCCATAGACTTTGTTTTGCTCCATGCCAAAGTCCGTGCAGCTGTGCGTAACCATCTTGTCGAATTCCTCAAAGGTGCCTTCGTCCAGCAGGAATTCGATGCGTTCACGGGCAGACATCTTGCCATCTTTGTGCTGGCGCTCCTGGCGGTCCTTGCCGCCTCCGGCTTCTGCCAGCGAATCACGGCGCTTAAGTTCTTCAAGCTTTTGTTCCAGGTTCATGAGATGGAATTATAGGGGAAACCGAAGCCTTGAAGTATTTCGGTGCTGTGACACTCGACTTCCAACTAAGCCGAGAATAAATGAAGGTTCACCGTCGGGCAGATGAGCAGCGACATCATTGAACGGTATCGCCGGGCTCCCAGCGCCAGCGCTTTTTCCTGGCTTCCCACCAGATAGCAGAATCCATGACCTGTGACTCCACGGCCTTGATGACAAAGATGGGCGGCTTTTTCTTGGTGATGAGCATACGCCCGACCTCAAGCGTATCAAACGGAACATTCACCAGCACAAATTTGCTCTTGGGCACAGCGGCGTGCCAGCCCTCTTTGCCAGTACCAAAAATCACCAGCAGATGATGGTTATGCTCAGGGTCGGCACGAAATGAGGACGTATACTTCGGGTTGCCGAAGCCAAAATAGGCGTGGTAAGGATCGGCTACCTCATACTTGAAGGCGTAGGAGTCGGGCATTGGATCTTTGCTGTTGGCAACAATCGCCACGTCTTCAACGCCGTCGCCGTCAAAGTCGGCGGTGATTAAAGGCGTAGGAAATTTTGCCGGGATGGCGAAGGTATCGCCGAACTGCTGCTTCACAATGGCGGCAATCTGTGCGGTGTCAGCGCCTGGAGCCGGCGTTGTCCCGGCGGCCGGCGGAGGACTTGTCTGTGGCGACTGCGCAGCCGCCACGCATGCGGCCAGCAGCAGAAATTTGCCCAGGAACTTCATGAGCAAAGTTTACCGCTTTTGCTGCCGAACGCAGCGTGGAATTAGCTGTTTGAATCCCGCTCGCCAATAGCTGCCGGGCGCTGTTTGCGGCTTAACCATGCCTGCCAGATAGTGATAGTAGTTCCGGTAGCCAGCGCGGCGAAAAGAAGAACCACCACCGGCAGCGGAAGGTAAAAATACATGCTAAGAAGCCACAGAACAAGTAATGCCAATGTGATCAACATGATTAGCGGGTCCCTAAGGTGCGCCATCGGATCGGCGCAACTTCAGGTATGTAGGATGGAGGATGAAGGCGGCGAGTTAGCCCGGACTCAGGCTTATTCGATTTTTATCTGCAGCGGCGGAGCTTTCGCAAGCTTACTGGGCGAGCCCCGCTACCACTTTGCTCAGTTCCAGGACCTGAATGTGTGGCGGACAGTTCTTCCAGTTGTGGCGCCAGCATATGATCAGGTCGCACTGGCTGGGATCGTGGCCATGCACCTTGAAGCCGCGGCTTTCAAATTCAAACTCAATGCGGAAGTGCTGCCAGCGCCCGGGCTCAACCTCAATTTTGGCTTGGCAATCTGGAAACCCCGACTGCACCGACTCAATCACGAATCCTAACTGCTGGGCCAGCATGCTGAAGAGCACCATCACTCCCATCTCATTCACCGGCTCATAGGGAAAGGCTGGCAAGCGCGTCGGCGCGCCTAAGAGCGGACGGTCTTTCAGAGGACGTCGCGGAAAGCAGGCAGCGGTGATCCACTGCAACCCGGAGGGAGCGATCTCAGCGATGAAGACTGCAGCATAGTGTCGGTAACGCACTTCTTGCCGTGTAGAGGTGGCGGAAGCATTTGCATATTTGTGGCACTGATTGGCGGCAGGAGTGAGCCCGATTCAAATGGCGCGAACGATGGCAGTTGCGCTTCCTGCGGCATCAGCGTTTCTCTTGGCTGTGCCGATGGTATGGCGTGGGCTTCAGAGGCCAATCGCGCGGCTTCTCTCTTCTTTGGCAGATCGGGACACCCGCCACGGGTGGGTATGGGGCCGCGCCGGATTTTTTCCAGCACATCGGTCCAATCGCCTGCGAGTCCGCCAGAGGCCGCAAACCGGGAAAACGCCGCCGGGACTTGCGACCACGATTGAAAACGGTTTGCAAGGCAATCGTACCAGTAGCTTCCAACGCGCTCATATTCTCTGCGCGATGGCACTCCGCCCACCTGGCGAACCACCTTACCCCAGTCCTGAAGCAGGGCAGCGGTCTCCACCCTCAGGCCCCACTGGCAAGGAGTGAGTCCGGCGGCGCGTACCGCAATACGATAGCCGCTAAAGCGCTCCCTGACCTGGTTGATCGTGATACCGCTCAGGCGGGCGAACTCGTTGCTGGTGGGCGCATGCCCCAGCTTGCGCGCTGCCGACTTGAGGGCGACGATGATCTGTTTTTTGGTGCGTGGTTTAGGTCTGGTCAGGATGAGAGCCTCGCGGGAAAAAGACACATCTCCCTGAGTTTGAAATGCGTGTTTAGAGATTGCCGGGAAGCCCTGGAACAGTCTGCCAGCGATGGCGAGATGGAGATTTTATAGCACGAATTAAATACGAATACAATAGTTATGTCCGTGGTCGAGTGGATTTAGGAAATTATTTTTCGCTAAAAGTGGTGGACGATGCGATTAGCGGCTGATAACAAGCGGATTTTGTCAATTCAAGGATTATGCGGACGGCATTTAAGGCGCGAGTGTTTCAGCTGGACGTCTTGACAAATGGTTTGTTGTCGCTCGGCTGCGCCGCGCGAGGGCATGCGGCAGCAAAGAATTAGTTTTTATGTGGCGGGCGAAACAGAGATTGGTCAAGAAAGTCAGAATCCGATGAAATAGTAAAAAAGAAGCGCGATGAGACTGACCGCCGCTATGAAGAACCACAGCGGGTACAACCACGGCTTATCCCTGCGCCCTAGCTCAAAAAGACCGAGTATGAGAAATAAAGCCGCGCTGCTCATGCAAAGCCGAGTTGGAATACGGGCACTTGCCGGAGTAAGAAGATTCACAATGTAGCTAGACAGCCCTGCGATCAAAATCTGCCAGCGAGGGGCAACGCTTACCTTTTCTTCAACGAGCGAGAGAAGTTTGAGAGACGAAATCGGCCTCCACGCATTCCAAAAGACAGCCGTTTTCGCTTCGCCGATATGCCATTTCAACCAGTCGGCGCCAAGTTCCTTTTTGGCCCTATCCAGTACTGCGACGGCCTCTGCTGTACCGCGATTGCGTAAATTTGTGAGCAATGCATCTCGTGTATATCGAACTGATTCAGCGGCTCCGATAAAACCTCCCTGGAAATCTGAGTCTCTTGAATACGGGTACCGTTTTGCAAGCCAAATGAATAGCTCTCCCACAGCCGCTTCAGACCACTTGGTTGCGAACGTTACATTTGCTCCAACATCGCTTGCCCGTTCAATAACTTTTTTCCCGAGCTCCTCTGAACTTTCGATCAACGGCAATACCAACCGCTGGCCACCATCTGCGGAGCTTTTTAGCAGCGCAGCAGACGCCATGATCTGTTTTTCAGGATCAGTCGTTTGCTGAATCATTGTTTCTGCAATGGTCTCTGCATCGGAAACCCCGTGAGCCAGAAGGATATTCAAGACCGATTCACTACAACTCAGATTGAGCGCTCCAACATTTAGAAACCCGAGTAGCGTCTTCTCCACTTCTGGTATCCATGCGTCCTCCAACCGCCCAAGGAAATAGCAGTCTGTCAGTTCAGGTACGAATATCTCATTCAACCCCTTCACCAGCGATCCCGGGAATCGTTCGGCAACAAATGAAAGCAAATCATGGGATAAATCCTTCCGAGGATCGAACTTGTAACCAATAAGGAGTCCGGACCATCGATTCCAAAATTCTTCATCTTGCGATTGCAGGAATACCAAATCTTCACCATGAAGCAAGACGAAAGCCAAATAGGCGGCGATTATCCAATGCCCAAAAGTTTGCTGAGAGTATTCCTTGGGGATCGGGGTAAAGTGAAGCAAAAATTGCTTGGCCGCGCCGATTATTTCATCTCTTGTTTGTCGATCCGAAGCCGCCCATCCAGGCATTTTGCGCAGATCGCCAGCTTCGTCTCCGTACCGATGGCTATAAGGCTCAAGCGTTAAGGTCAACGTGAGTTGGCTCCAAAACCCCACTTCGCCCTGATCAATTCTTTTGAGCAGCGTGGAGATTCTTTCGGAGGGTGGTGGAACTAGTGCCTCAGGGGGGCGCCTCTCAAATGGAGCATCTGTTCGTATTGCTGACGTAGCGTAGCTGCCAGACTCGAATTGAGGTCAATATAGACAAGTGAGCGCAGATCTTCTGGCAGAATGCCAGAATCAAGGCCAGCCCTAATTGGATCTAGGCTCTCAGCATCGTGCATCCTCTCGAGGTTTGAGAGAATTAGCTTTTTTTCCTCGGGAGTTGACTGAGAAAACTGTTCAATCAGCCAACCCGCGTCTGCGGGACGAATAATCCTGTCAGGGCAATACAACAGCCAATAAGGGCTTGCCGCTTCCGCGGTCGTCGCCATTTTCCGAATCAAAGAGCTGATTAATTGCCGGCGCTTTTCAGAATCTCTTGAGAACAACTGATAGAAAGGATAACCTTGCTCCCGCCGACCTACTAACTCTCCTTCTGCAATCGGTGAGTGCAGTTGAATACGCTTAAGAACGATACGAGTAAAGGATTCGCGCACCTCAGGGTTTTCAAACTTCTCCCAAGCTTTAACGAGAATGCAATCTCCGATACGCTGCAATCGGTCGAGACGGTCTGGGCCATGATTCAGGCCGTCGACCCACGCCAAAGCGGTTAGCAAATCCTCTCCGGCCAAATGTGATGGAAGAGTGCTTGTTAGAGAGCTCAGGAACGAGGAGTATCCGCCATAAAAGCTGGTATCCTCAGGGCCTGACAAGACCGAAAATAACTCCTCCACGGAAATGTGATCCGGCCAAACCGCCCTGAGTGTCCATCCTTTGATCTCCTCATTGGGATCTTCGTTACGATCTACTCTAATCAACTCCCGGAGTTGCTGCTTCGATTGGAAAGTACCGAAACGCCCAAGCACAACCAACGCGTGCACACGAACAGCTACCATTTCAGTTTTATCGCGAGCAACCTTGATCAAGTATGGTTCAAGATCATGCTCTAGGCATTCTTCCGCGATATCCATCGCTTTTATTCGTGCTCTGATATTCTTCTTCCGATCCGCGATGTAGGGCCTCAGCTGTTCGAAAAGGCGGGGATTAGAGAGAAGTGCGAGTTCGGTTTGAAGTTGATCATTAAAGTGTTCTTCGCGCTCGAAACTCAATAGATAGCGTTCTGTAACCGCGAAACGAATCTTCTCGTCATCTTTGAGAACATCACTTTGAAGTAAGACCCCTGGGTCATTCTCTACGACCGTCTTAACGAGGGACGGATAGAACAGGCATAACCAAGCAGTGGTTTCATAGAGTTGCTGTGCCACCCTTCGTTGGCCCAACGCCTCAACAAAAATTAACCTGGATACATCTCTGATACCAACCCTCTTGAGTTTGCAGTATTCAGCTGCAAGGAACTCCGAAAACATGCGATGATCCCAACTGACGCGCTGCTCCGATCCCCATGCGAAGAGCGCGGTATCGAGTGTCTCGCGCAAGGTACCAGCATCTATTCGGACTTCACCTTCGTTGCCGTAAAGCATATCGACTCCGAGTTCTTCGGATTCCAATGTCTCGATTGGAAGATCTGTTCTGACAGTGGATCTGTTGCAAAAGACAGTCAGCGCTGCAATACGTCGTGCTATTTTCAAACGTTCTTCCGGATTTAGGCCGAGACGGAGTTTCTCCATCCTGCTCCTGTTGTGCTCCATGCAAGCAACTCGGCAAACCTCGCTGTAGATCGTTAACTTTTGGGGCGGCAGCGTCTTGTGTTGACAGAAGAGACTGAGTAGGGCTTTGAGGGTAAAAGGCTTGACCGCGAACGGCACCACTTTCCTCGCTATTACCTG
>DATBVH010000073.1:0-13676 GCA_036515395.1 Candidatus Angelobacter sp. | reverse complement strand
TCTCAAGTGAGATGGGCTGCTGCGCGATCTTTAGCACTTTGCGGACACTGGATACGGGAATGTCCATGCGTTGCGCAACTTCTTCTGAAGTTGGTTCACGTCCGAGCTCTTGTACCAGCTGGCGCGAAGCGCGAAGCAGCTTGTTGATGTTTTCAATCATGTGGACAGGAACGCGAATTGTGCGGGCCTGGTCTGAAATTGCCCGCGTTACAGCCTGCCGAATCCACCACGTGGCGTAAGTGGAGAATTTGTATCCCCGACGGTATTCAAATTTGTCCACGGCCTTCATCAGGCCCATGTTGCCTTCCTGGATCAAATCCAGAAATTGCAGACCACGGTTGGTATATTTCTTGGCGATCGAGACCACAAGACGTAGGTTTGCTTCCACCAGTTCGCGCTTGGCGTACTCCGCATCCACGTTTCCCTGCGTGATTTCCCTCTGCGTGCGAGAAAGCTCTTTGTAACTGACGCCGGCTTCCTGCTCCAGTTGCTTCAGGTCTGAGAGGCAGCTTTTCTGCTGCCGTTTATATTCAGCACGATGCTCTTCGTTCCGCGTACCTTCAATCTTCTTTTCCAGCCGTTGCGCCTGACGATCCAAGGACCGCATCGTGTCCGTCGTGGTTGTTACGCGATCAATCAGCCGTTTTCGTTCCTGTGGAGTGTATTTGAAACCGCGTATCACGCGTGATACCGCGATACATTCCCGTCCCAGCTTCCATTGGCATCGGCGATATGGCTTGGGATTTTGCTTGCGGCTGATGCCGGCGAGCTTGTCTTCCAGTTTCTGCACTTTGTTGTAGTGCTCCACCATCTTTTCAATCTCATCGATAGTGGACTGAGTACGCGCGGAAAGAATATCGTCGGTGACGTCCTCTTCGTTAAAGACCACTACCTCTTTAATGGAGCGCGCGCCTGACTCAAGATCGGCGCCAAGAGTCGTAATTTCTCGAATGACAATGGGGCAACGCGAAATTGCTTTAAGCACCCTGAGATGCCCGCGTTCAAATCGCTTCGCAATCTCGATTTCTCCCTGGCGGGTGAGAAGAGGCACCGTACCCATTTCACGCAGGTAGAGCCGTACGGGATCGCTGGTTTTATCCAGCACACCCGGAGCAACGCTGGTATCAAGTTCCTCCTGGTCATCGATTCCAAAGCCGGTCTTTCTGCGGCGTTGTGAAGGCAGTTCGCCTTCAGTTAAATCAATGCCTTCGGTATCCAGCGTCATTACCAAATCATCAATCTCATCCGCGGAAGGCACCTCCGTCCCAATAAAGCTGCTGGCTTCATTAGGGGTGAGGTATTCCTTGTCCTCGTCTTCAGGGTCTACTTGCTTCCAATCAGGGTCGAATTTATCGTGGGTGGCCAACAGTGATTTTCCTCTCGCATTAAGAGCGAGCAAAGATTACTGGCAGGACTCGTGCAAATGGGCGAGTGCTGGCCACATTTGTACGACCCCATCCAGGAGATGGTTTAACCGCCATGGGGCTTATTTGGCAGTGGGTCACGGTTCGTGCTCGGTTGAACGCAGTTGCTTCCGGGGTCGATGGACGCCCTAGTTCGCTCTTTGCACTCTACTATTAGTCTGCAGAAACGGGCTTAACGCCAAGCGAATCGATTTCTTTCAGAATGGTCTGGAGACGTTGTTCCAGCTGTTTCTTGGTTCGCGGTTTTCTTTCTGTTCTTGTAAATTGCCCATAATTGGCAATGGAGCGCCGGTAAAAATCGGCTGTTTTTACCAGCAAGTCGGCCTTGGGATCGTTTTGGGTGGACATGATTCTATTCTATAGGAGAATCTGTCAAGTGCATCCCTAATAAGCACGGGCCTTGGCGATAAATATCTCCAAGACCCGAAACTAGCTGTTTGGAAAGCCCTGTTGGCCTGCCAGGGTGCAAATCTTAGACCGTGTAGCGCTGAAAGACCTCTCCCGGAAGTCGAACCATCCTGGATCCAGGCTTAACCGGCTCGGCCCGCATGCTGGAAACGTCAACCGGCATGGCCCGCTCTTCCCGGACAAGACCGGTATCAACGTGCCCACGGCGCATCTTTAACTGCAGGGTGCGCTCGATTCTGGCCAGGTCAGAACGCTCCACGCCTGAATAGAACGTGATGGCAGAGCCTGTTGCTCCGGCCCTTCCCGTGCGCCCCACCCGATGAATAAAGTCTTCCGGTATTGCCGGCAGATCGTAATTGATGACCTGAGCGATATCGTCAACGTGGATTCCTCGCGAAGCCACGTCCGTAGCTACCAGGACACGTGACTTGCCATGCTGAAAGGCCGTAAGAGCGCTGTTGCGCTGTGACTGGCTGCGATCGCCGTGCAACACGCTTACAGCCATTCCCTGGCGGTTCAGCTTTTCAGCCAATCGCTCGGTAGCGCGTTTGGTCCGAACAAAAATCAGGGTGCGCCCGGTTTCCTCACTCAGCAGGCGTTTCAAAAGTGAAAGCTTCTGGTCAGCATGGACTTCATAAGCCAAAAGATCCACGGATTCCGAGGCTTTCTTGGTCGATCCAAAAGCCAGCCGTACAGCACCGCGGGCGTAATCATCGACCAGATGTTCAACCGAGGGTTCAAGAGTGGCGGAGAAGCAGAGCGTCTGCCGTGATTTTGGCAACCTGCTGACAATCCTGCGGATGGCCGGGATAAATCCCATGTCCAGCATTCTGTCCACTTCGTCAAGAATCAGGATTTTCACTCCGGTGAGCGAAATCAATTCCCGGTCAAACAAGTCTTCAAACCTGCCGGGGGTTGCGATGATCAGCTTGGCTCCGGAGCGCACAGCCCGCAGTTGCGATTTTTCTGCAACGCCACCAATCAGCAGCGCTGCCGGTGGCAATTTCTTGCCCCGCAGTTGTTCATATTGCTTGCCGATTTGCAGTGCCAGCTCTCGCGTGGGCACCAGAACCAGGGCGCCGGGCCGCGATTCTGTCTGCTGCATCAGCTTGTCCATTACGGGAACCAGGAAGGCAAGGGTCTTGCCTGTGCCGGTCTGGGCCGTGGCGACAACGTTTTTGCCGCTGGCGGCATGCGGAATAGCCGCTGCCTGGACTTCAGTTGGAGTTACGAATTCGGACGCACGCAGGCGATCCAGTAGATATGGAGATATGGGAAGTTCTTTAAACGTAGACACTTAGAGTTTTTTGCTTTCTTGTGATCGGCGGCGGGTGCTGGCAAAGACGTTTCAAAACGTCAGGGCAGAGTGATCTCATGCCGATATATTTTCAATTTTCGCCGTAGACAATCGGAGGTAAGTCAGTGTGGGAATCCTGGACCAGATCTCGATCTTAAGGAGCCCTGCAACCGCGGATCTAAAGCAAGATCAGTATAGCACAATTTTGGTGCAATTGCGTGAAAGCGTGTTACTAAGGTTTACTACTTTGCTTTCAGACGCTTGGACTCTGGCCTAGCAGTTTGCCCAGCGCGGGGTTAAGTCGCTGGATTTTAAATTGCTCGTAAACAAAAATCATCCGCGCGCCAGCTCGCAGAATCAATAACAGGGACCAACTTCTCGTTCTGAGGTGCGCGCATGCAACTCAAGCCCTTCCTGCTCGATATCTGGCTCGACCAATACGAACACGACGTAGAATTCAACCTGGCTGCGAGCACCGGGCCCACCTGGACCGTAAACGACATCCTTTCCTTGGCTGACGAGGAAACGCGCCACCGCTTCCTGAATCACAAGCTGGTCTACAGCCGCCCCGCCGGTGCCGACAGTCTGCGTG
This sequence comes from Candidatus Angelobacter sp., assembly GCA_036515395.1. Taxonomy (GTDB): domain Bacteria; phylum Acidobacteriota; class Terriglobia; order Terriglobales; family Acidobacteriaceae; genus Angelobacter. The sequence goes on along the minus strand of DATBVH010000073.1, from coordinate 9,955 downwards.
AGGCAATCGCTCTAATGCAGCAAGTCCCGGTAGAGGCCGTGCAAATCGTGACTGGCGCTTCTGAGGCGCTGGTGGCCTTGATGTGGCTGGCCGCCGAGCCGGGCGCGAACGTAATCATCCCACTGCCTGGATTCACTACTTTCTCTGCGCTGCCACAATCTTTCGGCCTGGAAACCCGCTTCTATCGCGTGCGCCGTGAGAACGGCTTTCGCATCGACCCCGATGAGATCAAGCGGCTCGCCGATTCCAAGACCAAGCTCATCCTGGTCAACAGCCCGCACAACCCCACCGGCGCGACCATCGGCGACGGTGAAATGCAAGCCTTGCACGACTTCACCGCTGAGCGCGGAATCCAACTGGTAAGTGACGAGGTCTACCACCCCATTTACCACGGAAGTCAGACGAAATCGGCGGCACGCCTGCCACACGCCACCGTAATTGCCGATCTCTCGAAAGCATTTTCGATCGCCGGTGTACGCACAGGATGGATGATCGAGCACGATGTCCGGCGTTGCCAGCAATACTGGAACGCGCGCGCCTACTTCTCAATCAGCAACACTACCACGGGAGAAATTCTCTCTGAAATCGCAATCCGTAAACGTGACGTCGTGCTCGGCAAGGCCCAGGAAACTGCTACCCGAAACCTCAAGCTCCTCGAGCGCTTCATGGCGGACCACCGCGACGTACTCGGCTGGATTCCGCCCCTGGGTGGCATGACAGCGTTCCCCTGGCTGGTGAGCGGAGAAGACGCCCGTCCGTTTTGTCAGGCCGCTGCGGAGCATGGAATCCTTCTGGCTCCTGGCGATTGCTTTGATGTGCCCTCGCATTTCCGGCTGGGCTTTGCCGCCGCCGGTGATGATTTTTCCAGGGCGCTCGAGCGCTTCGGAGCATTTGTAAAGAGCTGGTCGGCCAAGATGGTCATAGCATGACGGTCACAGCATGATAGTTCCAGCATGGAAAGGAACTTGCTGCGACGCATTCAACAACGCTTGATTGTTGTCATTTTCTTCCGCCAAGGCGGAGGGACTGCGTGCCGGAAGCGGTGAATCTCTTCACAACAGCATTTCAGCCTTCAGCTTTTGATATCCCGCCTCGGTCAGTCTACCCAGCTCCTCAAACCAATCAGGATTGGCTGTGGTGAAGTTAAAACAAGCCTGTCCCTGCATTGTTTTCTTCAGCGATGGCGAGATTCTGTCCGAAAGGTCGGGAAACATATATAGAGCGGGAAGATAGAAACTGACGTAGTTTTTCTTGATTTTGGCGCCGGCAAAGAACATGCGCCGGCCATTCATGCTGGAAGAACGAGTTTCAAGGTAGCAGTTACCAGGCTTGTCAGTGCGGATGGCCAATTCGCTCTCGTATGGCCTGAGTAACTGTCGCAGGACGGTAAAAATAGCGTTGTGTCCCTCTGCTCTCGCAACCGCCGTCCCATTATTCTCAACAGCCATATTGGTTTTCCTAGGCTGAAAATTGACAGGGTGGCCGATCCTATCCATTTCCAAAAAGTCTTAAATCACAAATCGGCCAAATAGATGGCAAAAGTCAAAGAGTCGGAAGCTCGATGGTTGCCTGATGCTTCCGTTCCTGAATATGGTCCCATACCAGCTTGTCCGCGACAAAAGACGCCTGTTTGCGCGAGAGTTCCGCATCTTGTGAAGGCAACTCACTAATGGAGTACCGTTGTCCGCATTTGCCGCAGACAACGGTTCCCATAGATGTTTCATGGGGGACAACTTCCGCTGTACCCCTCATGCGCCTTGCTACGCTGGGTCTTACCAACGGGGTTCACGACGCTGACGCGGCCCGCGATCATTGCCCCCGCGGTCATTGCCATGCCCGCCGCCACGACCACCACCAAACCCGCCGCTGCGCGGGGCTTGAGGTCTCGCTTCATTTACAGTGAGTGCACGTCCACCGGAGTCTTTACCGTTCAGCGCTGCCATGGCTTTTTCTGCTTCGTCATCGTTTGGCATTTGGACGAAACCGAAACCACGGGACCGGCCTGTATCACGATCAGTGGCAACCGATGCGCTGTCAATGGCCCCAAAAGGCTCAAATAGCGCCCTTAGTTCAGGTTCTGTCATGTGGAATGAAAAATTGCCGACGTAAATCTTCTTCACTAGCGACTCCTTTTATCATGGTGCTGTGGGGTGGTGCTGTTCTCAGCAGAAATAGGCAGGGACGAAAGAGGATGTGTCTATCTGAGTCGAGGACAACTAACTTCCTCTTAATACTACACCTTTGGGCGGGCGTCGCCCATAAAGTGCCTAAAAATCATGAAAGCCGAATCCTTCAGGAATGCCTTCTTCATTGTAGGTAACGGTCAGGTCTTTGGGTTTTTCCGGAGCATTGGGATCTGTTTCCTGGTCTTGTGTCTTGCGTTGCAGCTTGCGTTGGGCTTTTTCAGCCTGTTTCTCCTGTCGCTGCCGCTCCTTTTGTCGTTTGGCGAAGGTGGTTCGAGAGCTTCCAGCCATGAGCACTCCTGATGTTCAGAATTTTGTGAGGAGAGCCAAACAGCCCGCCCTTTTTTATATTGTACTTTATGCGCGGCCATCACGCACCACAGAAAGCAGTTTTGCTCATTAAGAACTAAATAGGCGCGTGCTTTTCACATTTGTTCACTCCCATTGCGAAAACAGCGTGGTATCGCCTCGCATCCTATTTTCATAGGTAGGTAAAGGAGAGATTCGCGATGGCGAAGACTGCTGCAGATGTGCTGATTGAGGGATTGATCGATTGGGGAGTTAATACTATTTTTGGTCTGCCTGGCGACGGCATTAACGGCATCATGGAATCACTGCGCACGCACCAGGAACAAATTCGGTTTGTTCAAGTCCGGCATGAAGAAGCTGCCGCGTTTATGGCCTGTGCTTATGCGAAGTTCACCGGAAAGCTCGGCGTGTGTTTGGCCACTTCTGGCCCTGGTGGCATTCACCTGCTCAATGGACTTTATGATGCCAAGCTTGATGGCGCTCCCGTTTTGGCCATCACAGGACTTCCGTACCATGATCTGAGTGACACATTCACGCAGCAGGATGTCGCGCTGGACCGTCTCTTCATGGACGTGGCTGCTTACAACACACGCATAATGGGTCCAACCCATGTAGAAAACGTGACGGAACTCGCTTGCCGCACTGCCACGGTGTATCACAAAGTAGCGCACATCGCCTTTCCCACTGACATTCAAGATATGAAGGCCGAGCGCAAAACCGCTTCTAAGCGCAATATCAAAGGCCATGTCTCCTATGTCCACTCAGATGGCGGGCACTTTCCCAACGACTCCGATCTGCGCCGCGCTGCTGACGTGCTCAACGCTGGGAAGAAGATTGCCATCCTGGCCGGACAAGGCGCCCTGCATGCCACTGACGCTCTGGAGCAAGCCGCAGAGAAACTCGGCGCGCCGATTGTAAAAGCGCTGCTGGGGAAAGCGGCTGTTCCCGACGAGAGTCCATACACCACCGGCGGTATCGGACTTCTGGGCACCAAACCTTCACAGGAAGCGCTGGAGGATTGCGACACACTATTGATTGTTGGCTCGTCATTTCCTTATATCGAGTTCATGCCAAAACCCGGCAAAGCGAAAGCCGTGCAGATAGATCTTGACCCGGTGCGCATTGGATTACGGTATGACGTTGAAGTCGGGTTGGTGGGCGACAGCCGCCGCACGCTGGAAGAACTGCTGCCTCTGGTCAATCGCAATAAAGACCGTAGCTTCCTGGAAACGGCGCAGAAGGGAATGAAAGAGTGGTGGGAGCTGATGCACAGGCGTTCTTCTAACATGGAAAAACCGATGAAGCCGCAGGTGATTGCCCACGAACTGGGCAAGAGGCTGCGCAATGATGCGATCGTCAGTTCCGACAGCGGGACGATTACCACATGGTGGGCGCGTCACATCGTGGCTAAACACGGGCAGATGTATTCCTGCTCCGGCACTTTGGCCACCATGGCATGTGGGCTGCCTTACACGATCTCCGCGCAGATCGCTCATCCGGACCGGCAGTGCGTTGCATTTGTGGGCGATGGCGGTTTCAGCATGTTGATGGCAGAGCTTGTTACCGCGGTGAAGTACAAACTGCCGATCATTGTAGTGGTGGTCAAGAACAATACACTGGGTCAGATCAAGTGGGAACAAATGGTCTTTCTCGGCAATCCGGAATATGGCGTGGATCTTGCGCCCATTGACTTTGTGAAGTTCGCGGAAGCATGCGGTGCCGTTGGCTTCCGTATTGACGATCCGAAGGAATGCGGCGCGATTCTCGACCGTGCTCTTAGTTCCAATGCTGCCGGCCCTGTGCTCATTGAGGCCGTGGTCGATCCCTTTGAAGCGCCAATGCCAGCAAAAGTTACGTTCGAGCAGGCGGCCAAGTTCACTGAGTCGCTCATGCGGGGCGAACCAAACAGCAAAAAGATTATTGCCACGCAAATTGCAGACAAGGTAAGGGAATTGGTGTAAGAAAAAGAAGGAACTGCTATTTCAAAAGGCGGAGCCATCACCATCATAGCTTCGCCTTTTTTCATTTTCCAGGGATTGGGTAAGCGTTTCCCGGACAAGGAAATGTTACTTCTTCTTGGGTACCTTGGCGCCTTTTTCGCGCGCCTCTGATAACCCGATCGCTATAGCCTGTTTGCGACTTTTGACTTTGCCGCCTTTGCCACCCTTGCCAGATTTGAGCGTGCCTTTTTTCTTTCGATGCATGGCGCTCTTTACTGACTTGCTTGCAGCCTTGCCGTACTTGCGACCGCTGGATTTCTTTTTCGAACTTGAACTTTTCTTGTTTGCCATTGTTCCTCCCTGCTAAGTGAGAAGCATGAGAAGGGAAATGAGTTGCGCCTCAGGAGGCTCTCATTAAGCTGGCGAAAAATGTTGAGATGCAGCGAAGCTGCGCAAACTTCTTTCGGTTTGCACCATCCTCCTATGTGAAATGTTCATCTTTTTGAAATAGGTATTGCGTTACAAAAGTTTGAAAAAGGAGAGGAAATATGGCGCGCCGCACCTCCATACAGAAAACCACCGTACAGAAGACCACCCTACAGAAAAAGACATCAAAGCCGGAATCCAAAGGCAGGGTAATGTCGTTTGATAGCAGAACCAAGAACCCCAAGACCCAACAAAAAGAGCCGAAGCCGCCGTTTCCTAAACAACACCAGCCACACCCTGGAATTGAAGCTGACGTGGCCCCCCGTCCAAAATATGAAGCACCGCTTTACCGCGGAGCAGACAAGCTTCTGGATAAAGTCGCCATCATTACCGGCGGCGACTCAGGCATTGGCCGAGCGGTCGCCGTGCTTTATGCTCGCGAAGGCGCCGATGTAGCCGTGGTCTTCCTTCCGGAAGAAGAGATAGACGGGCAGGAAACGGCGAGAGCAGTTGAAGCTGAAGGCCGTCGCTGCGTGCTCATTCCTGGCGACGTGAAAGATCCGGAGTTCTGCCGCGCAGCCGTCGAACAAACCGTACAAGAATTTGGCGGTCTGGATATTCTGGTGAATAATGCTGCTTTTCAGCAGCATCAGGAATCGATTGAAGACCTCAGCGAAGAGCAGTGGGAAAAGACTTTCCGCACCAACATATTTGGCTATTTTCACATGGTAAAAGCTGCACTGCCTCACCTGAAACCGGGCAGCGCGATCGTGAATACAGGTTCCATTACCGGCTTGCAAGGAAGCAAACAGCTGCTGGACTATGCATCCACCAAGGGCGCGATTCATGCTTTCACTAAATCGCTGGCGCAAAACCTGGTTGAAAAAAAGATCCGGGTGAACTGCGTAGCGCCCGGTCCGGTGTGGACTCCGCTCAACATCGCCGACAAACAGGCCGAGAAAGCGGCAGAACATGGGAAGGACACTCCTATGGAACGCCCGGCGCAGCCTGAGGAAGTTGCGCCTACATTTGTCTTCTTTGCTTCCGAAGCGGATTCCAGTTACATCACCGGCGAGGTGCTGACGCTACTCGGTGGGGAGACGACTGCTGCATGATAACCGATGATTCCCGGGAGGATCTTTTTCTATCCGCCCGCTTTTAAGGATGATTGCTGTTAAGCAAGCGTCAGTAGCTTACACAAAACCCCAAACCTGACGACAGATAACACTGATAGCACTGATTTACACGGATCAAAAAAGTTCAAATAAGACAACGTTGAATTTGTAAATCCGTGTCATCCGTGTTCATCCGTGGTGAGATTTGCTTTTTTGTGCAAAGCAAGCGTCAATAGCTTAGTGATCAGCGGCTCTTAGCACGAAGTCATACCGCACTTCAATCTCGCTTTCGTGCTCTGCCGTTTCATACTTCCACTTGTGAGCGGCCTGAGCTAATGCTTCCACCAGCACGGGATTGCCGCCGAGCTCTTTGACTTTAATCACGCTACCATCTGAACTCACGGTGAGCAGGACTCGCGCCATGCCCTCGATCTTCATCTTGCGCGCGAGTTCCGGATACTCCGGAGGCGTACTGGATTTCACTTTGCGTGTGCTGGTTTGAGTTTGCGCCGTCTGCGAAAACGCGGGCGACATAGCCCAAGTGTTCCAAAGCAGGGTCGAAAGCAGGAAAAGAACTTTAGGCAGCAGATGGCGAAATGTACGACTTACGAAGTGGGCGATCATAATATGCTTGCGGCTACTGAACCGGAGGATCTTTACGATGGCTCTGCAACATTGTTCAGCGGCTGAAATTGGATCATCCTATAAACATCGCGTGCAATCCAGCCTAAAACACTTCGCCAGCTCACGGAAGTCGACCTGGAATTGTCCTTTTGTAATTGCCTTTCGTCACGGCGTTGCCATCAGTTCCAAAATGGAAGTCCAATTGGCAAGAAAAAGAGACGCAGCAGCCTGCGTCTCTGTAAGTTGAAATTACTTAATTTTTAGCTTTTCTTAGATTGCTCCACCTGCAAATTGTTCGCAACGGAGAACACTCCGGAAACCCCATTTGCCCGGATGAACGCGTCGTCCTTGTCTGCCTGGGTCCTAACCACGCCTTCAAGGTTAACGTGACCGTTTTTCACGACAATGTGAATTGGCGGCACGGACTGGATTCCGTAGTTGAACAAACGCGGATCATTGAAGACCGCCAGAGCCACTTGACGACGAATGCGGTCGTCATTGAATGACGCCGGAAGTATTTCGATCTTATTGTCAACGCGCTCCACGCCTTCCAGGTGCTTCACACGAGCTTCCGCTGAATCTTTCACAATTGCGTCTCGGACTTGTCCGAACAGCGTAACGGTACCGCCATCTACGCGGTAAGCGAGATTATCGAACACCGTAAATTGCGGAATCATGTTCAGTTCGTGCCGGACTTCGTTGGAAAGCCGCTGTTCAAGGCGCGCATCAGCGCTTGTTGTGATCTTCTGGGAAACCTGGTCAGTAGAAGCGGCAAACGCCAATCCTGAGGTTCCCAATGCCAGGACCGTAGCCAAGAATGTATTTAGACCCTTTTTCATAGCCTTCTCCAAGTTCCTTATTTTCAGATTAACTGTTTAGTTAAATATTGGATGTCAGGCAAAGACGTTGGATTCTGCTGAAAGGCGGGGCAAACAATTCTTAACCGATGCTTTCCTTATCTCCTCTTAAAGGCGAAATCCTATCGAAGTACTTTCTAAGCGATTCTAGGCCCTCAATTGAGCTTCTCGCATGCACAACAGCATTGCTGGTTTTGTGTATCCTAATAGGTTGCGTTGATGCGCCGGTGGTTACAGTGAACGGAAAGGGTGCAAAGGAAAGTAACCCTGGGGTCGACGAATCACATCTGATGTATTTGCAGGAGCGTTCCCCATGAAATCGGCGAGAGCGATAATTTTTGGTCTTATATTTTGCCTCGGCTTAGGCGCGATAGCCCAGCAGGCCCCGATGAATCCGCCGACGCAAGCGCCGCCACCCACCGATCTGAATACTATTCTTTTGCAAATCCAGCAGGCCACCAGCTCAGCCAATGCCAACATTGGAAAATTGCGTATTGAAAAATGGAAGACTGACGCCCAGCAAAAACAACAGATGCAGCAAGTGGCGGATTCATTGCAGAAAAACATCTCCAACGCGGTTCCCGGCCTGATCAGCGATGTCCAGACCAGCCGGGGTGGAGTGCTGGCAAGCTTTAAGCTGTATCACAACTTGAATGTTGTTTATGAATTTCTTAGCTCCATGGCTGAGGCCGCAGGCGCTTTTGGCAAGCGAGAGGAGTATCAACCGCTTGAGGGCGATGCCACCGCTTTGGATACTGTCCGGCAGAATTTATCAACGTATATAGAGCAGGCGGCCGGAAAAATGGAAGCTGCGAACCGGGCTGCCGCAACCAACGCACTTCAGGCAAGGCAAGGCCCAGGCACGGTTGTCCCGGGCAAGAAAGTAGTTGTCATCGACGAAGACACTCCTCCTCGGAAGCGCCCAAAATCCACAAAGAAAAAGGCTTCCACGCCACCCGCCCAGACTCCTGTCTCTCCCGCTCAAACTTCATCTTCTCCTCACTAAATTTCCAAGAACCTGGAACTTGCGCTCCCCGGGCGGGGTCTATCTATTTGAAGGAATTGCTGTATCCCGTGGGCAGGTTACTGCCGTTACCGCTAAATTAGTTGTAGCGGCGCCCATATCTTGAGAAAATTGGGGTGACGCCATGAGAAGAGTGGCGGGAGTAACAGCATTGGGAAACATCGCCAGCGCAATCGGCATACGAGCCGAAGAAGCCTCAATTGTTGCCGAGCTGAAGGCCGGCTCTGAAGAGGCTTACAACTGGCTTGTGACCCATTATCACCAGCCGATTTACAGCCTTGTGTACCGCATTCTGACCGACCCTGCAGATGCCGCGGATACCACACAGGAAGTTTTTCTCAAAGTTTTTCGCGGTATGAAGCGTTTCAATGGCGAATGTAGCCTGAAAACGTGGCTCTACCGTATTGCCATCCATGAGGCTTCGAATCAGAGGCGCTGGTGGTTCCGGCACAAGAGCAAAGAGACTTCCATGGAAGCCCACGTGGACGGGGATGGGAACTCCTTCGGGCTATGTGACACTCTGGCGGACAAGCGTGAATCGCCACTGGAGATCTTTGCCCATGAAGAAGTGCGCCAGCGGGTGGAGATGGAATTGAAACAAATTCCGGAGCCTTATCGTACAACCGTGGTGCTGCGCGATATTGAAGGCCTTGCGTATGAAGAGATCGCGGAGGTGCTGCAGATTTCGCTGGGGACGGTAAAGTCCCGTCTGATCCGCGGCCGCGATGCTCTAAAGAAGCGACTGGAGACTTTCGTCAACGAAATGGGTGCTGAGGTAGGGGGAAGCAAGCCGGAAACGAATCACCGTTCACCGGCACAATCAGAAGTGGAGGCACAGTCATGAGATGTACAGAGGCCCAGCCCCTGTTTTCATCGTATCTGGACCGCGCCGTCAGCGGGACGGAGATGCACGAGATCTTCGCCCATCTGGAGCAATGTGCGGAGTGCCAGAAAGAATATGCTTTGCTGGAAAATACACACTCACTGGTTTCATCGCTTGGACGCCGTCAGCCCCCCTCTGACCTGGCGTTGAAAATCCGCGTGGCCATTTCCAGTACCCGCTCTCGCAACTCCTTAAGCTTTTTCCAGCGTTGCGTTTTGCGGCTGGAAAATACTTTTCAGGGCTTTATGGTTCCGGCCACCGCAGGCGTGCTTTCCGCGGTGATCTTCTTTGGCGTGTTGATCGTGTTGCTGATGCCGGCGCAGGTAAGCGCCAATGACGATGTTCCATCAACCTTTTACACGCCGCCACGGCTGCAGGTCTCTGAGTATCCTGAGAGCCAGTTGAGCCTGGATTCCCCCGTAGTCATTGAAACGTATGTGGATACCACTGGCCGCGTGGAGAACTTCCGCATTATTTCCGGGCGCGACGACGAAGAAGTGAAAGCGCAATTGAATCGCGCTCTGCTGTTTACCATTTTCGTTCCGGCGCAGTCCTTTGGCCGGCCTGTTCCGGGAAAGGCAATCATGTCCTTTG
>DATBVH010000072.1:0-6571 GCA_036515395.1 Candidatus Angelobacter sp. | reverse complement strand
AGAGCGGTAAGCAGAATCGTGGTGGCGCCGGCGTGTCCGGCCGGAATCTGGGCAACTACGCCGGAAGGCAGGCCGGAGAGGCTGAATTCAAAACTGGGTCGCTCGTTAACGGCAATATGGACGGTAAGAGACGCCGTGCCGCCCTGGGTGATTGTCACAATGGAGGGATTTACGGTTACAACAAAATCCGGGTCCGTCTGGGCGGGCAAGCGGGACGCAAACGCAGTGATAAACAGCAACAGTACGGTTAGGGCGAATGACAGGTTGCGACATGAGAACTCCCTCCACCTGATGTTTCTGTTTGTTTTTTTTGCGCTACTAAGGATACGGCCAGGCAAGGTTGTTGTTCTAGTGCAATCGCTGACAGGCTCGCTGATCAAAGTTCGGGATGGCATGTCGTTGGGGTTTAAGGTTCTCGTGAGAACTCTCTGAGGCACGGATAATCCGTACTCTTCCACGCTGCCGTGGGAATATCATTCCGCAGGCAGGGGTTAACGGGTGACCCTCACCAACTTGCCATCACTTGTATGGAACTCGAAGCTTGAGCCATCCACCTTGATGCGATCGGCTGGAGCTTCAGGTTCATTGTATTTGGCGAAGTCAGCACCGATGATGTCGTTACCAAAGCACGGATGGTTTACGTGTCCCAGAGGAACGACGAAGAATGACGGCGCCGACCAACTGTCGCAATCGAGAGCGTAATACTGCTCCAAGTTGAGAAAATAGGAGTGAGGCTTTGCCGAGTCGCGGCGGGTGAGAAGCACTCTGTTGCGGGATTGATGAATGTATCCGAGAACCGGGTGACCATCGACCAGTATTTCAGCGTGGAAGTTGCGCCAATACCATACTGTGTAACCATTAGCGGTCGAGTAGATCAGTGAAACCGCAAGAAATCCGAAACCCACCGCGCAAATGATCAAGAGTATCTTCATTCCTTAGTTAGACACCGCAGGGCCGCTCGTAACCCGGCCGTAACCCTGTTTAGCCAATGTATTCACCCGTTTGACGTGAGCAGCACGAGGTGTTACGGTCGAAAGAGTTAACTGATAGAGGCGGTTGACTTTGCAATGATAATTTCACATTTCCCCCTGCTTGCATCCATCGTCAGCGGAGTATCTGGATCCATCTTTTCGCCTATGTTTGGCTCGTCCGTAGGTGCGTCAATTTCTGCCTCCGCCTTTGCGCCTGTATTCACGCCAGTTTCCGCGCCTGTGTTCGCAGCAGTGATCGGCGGAGAGGTGTTTAACCTGATACGGCAGACCGGGGCCGTGGCGCAGGTGGTCCTTATAATCCTGCTGATATTCAGCATCATGTCCTGGTCGGTGATTCTTACCAAATGGTCGTCCATTAAGCGGGCGCGGACGCAGAGTGGGCGCTTTTTGCGGGCGTTCCGCAAAGCGCAGCGTTTGCAGGATGTTGCGGCCGTCTCTGAGCAGTTCAAGCCCAGCCCGCTGGTAGCGGTGTTTGACAACGCTTATGACGAATATCGGCGGCAGGGCGAAGGCAACATTAATGCGGTGCAAAGGGCGGCGCAGATTGCGTCATCAGAAGAGTTGACGCGGCTGGAACGCCGGCTGCCCTGGCTGGCGACGACAGGCGCTGTGGCGCCGTTTATCGGATTGTTTGGCACGGTATGGGGCATTATTGACGCGTTCAACGGCTTGGGCACCGAGGGGTCCGCCACGCTACGGGCTGTGGCGCCGGGAATTTCTGAAGCGTTGATTACCACTGCCGCGGGACTGTTTGCCGCGATTCCGGCCGTGATCTTCTATAACCAGTTCACGCACAGCCTGCGCGAATTTGGCGCGCGCATGGACGATTTCACCATGGAGATCATGAACTTTATTGAGCGCACGACGGGCGTGACTACCGGAGTGCGGTGATGGCGATTACCTCCGGGGCTAAAGCCCCTGTTTCAAGACGACTTTACGCGGCCCTAAAGGGCCGCTCTTCCACCGTGGGAGTAAAAGTTTTGCCCCAGCGGTTAAAACCGGGATTGATCCGGGCCGGGGACGCAGGCCTAAAGGCCTGCTCCACCCCGTCGGGGGAAAAGGAATTAGAAAACAATGCTCTCTGCTGGGGAGTCCGCTGATGGCATTTACCAACAAGAGCGGGCGCACGGAAACGTCGCTATCGGAAATCAACGTCACGCCATTTGTCGACGTGGTGCTGGTGTTGCTGATTATTTTTATGGTCACCGCGCCGGTGCTGCAATCCGGCATTGAAGTCACAGTCCCCAAGACAAAAGTGGTAAAGGAAATTTCCGAAGAGCGCCTGGTGATTACGATCACTAAAGGGCAGGAAGTTTACCTGAACGGCGACCATGTTCGGCTGGACGAGATTGGCGACGCGCTGCGCAAGAAGTTTCGCGACCCTCGCGGGCAGTCCGTGTATGTGCGGGCCGACGAGAACGTGGCTTTTGGCGCGTTTGCCACGGTGATGAGCGCGGTGAAATCCGCGGGGATCACCAATGTAAGCATTGTGACGGAGCCGATTCAGCCGGGGAAAAAGTGATCGCGGTCATTCGGAAGGGCAAAAACCTTACCGCTGATGAACGCGGATACACGCGGATTTGAGGACAAGTTTCAAGTGACGTCCAGACAAGATGTGGGGCTTTGCGCGTTCTCTCATTTGTAACGCTTTTTTGAAACAAAAGGTCCCTCAGTCCTATTCGAGCGCTGATGAAAGCGCGCTCTCATATACGGAGTTCGGGATGACGACGTTTTTAAAAGTGAACGCGCAAGCTGGATTGATGTCCGTCGGGATGACGACGATTTTTTAGAAGAGTAAGAGAGTGGGCTCTCTTAACTCCCACAGGGATAACGAGATTTTAGGTACTAATTGCTAATTGCTGATTGCTAACTGCTAACGAATGGCATACGTCAGGGCCAACCTGTTTTATGAACGCGAGCAATGGAAGGGGCCAGTGCTTCTTTCCGTGGGATTCCACGGGCTGCTAGTATTGTCCATTGTTGTGTGGGGCTATGTCGCGCAGCAACACAGCACGGCCAATGACTGGGGCATCAAGCAGGGCGACGCGGTGACGGCGCAGCTTGTGAGTGCGTCCATTCCAATTCCCAAGCCTGAGCAGTCAGACAATATCGTGGCCAATGAAAACAAGGGCGTCACGCAAACGCAGCCGCAAGCAAAGCCAGTGGAGAAGCCTCCGGAAGACGCTGTACCGATCCAGGGAAAAGTTAAACCGAAGCAGGTTGAGAAGCCGGTGCAGCAGGCGCATGTGACGCCGCCTCCGCGGCCAATTCCCACGCCGGAAACCGCAGTGCCTTATGGTGAAGGCGGGCCGGTGAGCGGACCCTATGGATCTGTGACGACAGCGAATTATAAAGGCGGATTCAGCTTCCAGAACGCCGACTTTGGCGGCAAATATGGCTGGTATGTGGACGGCGTGAAGAGGCGCGTGCAGCAGAACTGGCTGACGTATGAAATTGATCCGCGCATCAAAGCGCCACATCGGGCGTTTATAGAGTTTGACATCACGCGCGATGGCAGCCCGGCGAACGTGCATCTGGCGCAGTCGAGCGGCGTGCCGTCATTGGACCAATCGGCGATGCGCGCGATTCAACGTATTGATAGTTTTGGCAAATTGCCGGAAGGCAACAGCGTGACTGTAGATTTCTGGTTTGACTATCCTCCAAAATAGGCGAATTCATGGCTAAAGAAAAAAGAACTGGCAAGGGAACAACAGGCTTACTTCTTTTAGGTTTCATGTTGCTCGGCAGCTTTTTGAGCGCCGCCGCGCAGGACCGAATCAAGATTGAATTGAATATGGGCCAGGAACGCCCACGGATCGCAGTACCGGATTTTAAGGCCGCCAATGCTGACGCGCAGACCGCGCCATTGAATACCGTCTTTAACCAGACGCTGTGGAACGATCTGGATAACGCCGGAATTTTTGATCTGGTAGCGAAGAGCTTTTATCCGTCGCAAACACCAGGGCAGCCGGCAGAGTTACAAGCGAAGGCGTGGGGAGATCCGCCGCCAAACGCCGGAGTGCTGACCTTCGGCAACCTGGGTGTGAATAACGGGAAAGTGGATGTCCAGGGCTGGCTGTATGACGTGAAGAATCCCGGCGCGCCGCAGATCCTGGGCAAGCAATATAAAGAAGATGCCAGCCCGGACAACGCGCGGCTGATCGCGCACCGCTTTGCCGATGAGATTATTGCGCGCCTGGGCAGCGGCATTGCCGGGATCGCAGAGAGCCAGATTTATTTTGTGAGCACACGCAGCGGGAACAAGGAAATCTGGCAAATGGATTACGACGGCGCGAACCAGAAGCAGATTACCAAGCTAGGGTCGATAGCGCTGTCGCCAAGGATTTCACCGGACGGGTCGCGAATGGCGTTCAGCGGGCTGACCAGGGATTCATGGCAGATCATGATGTATTCGCTGGAACTGGGCCGCACCGTAGCCTTCCCGCGGAACTCAGGCGATAATTTTTCTCCCGCATGGGCCTCGGATGGAACTAAAATCGCTTTTGCATCCTCCATGCATAGTGGGCGGTCAGAGATATTCGTCGCGGACGCGAACGGCGGAGGCGCGCGCAGGCTGAGCACCGGCAAGGGAGATGTGTCGCCCGTGTTCAATCCTAAAACGAATGGCCAGATCGCCTGGGTAAGTGGACGCACTGGACTACCGCAAATCTACGTGATGGACGCGGACGGTAGTAACGTGCAAAGGATGACCGACCAGGGCTATGCTGTTTCGCCAGCGTGGTCGCCCAATGGATTGCTGCTGGCGTTTGCTTGGGTCCGTAATTACGGTCCCGGAGTGCTGGGCGGCTCGGATATTTATCTTATGGATATCGCCTCACGACAAATTATACAGTTAACACATGATGGCGGGAGAAATGACTTCCCGTCATGGTCTCCGGATGGGCGGCACATTGTTTTTCAATCCAATCGCACCGGCAATGAGCAGATCTGGAGCGTTCTAGCGGATGGCACGCACTTGCAGCAGCTGACGCATCAGGGCCGCAATAGCCAGCCCAATTGGAGCTTTAAATAGGCCTTATATAAATTGCATTACTTTTTTGGAGGACATGAGGTGAACAAGAGCACGAGCAATCGGATCGTCGTCCTGGGGGTGCTGGCTTTCTTGATGGTGGCAAGCGGTTGTAAAAAGAAAGAGACTGCGCCACCACCGCCCCCGCCGCCTAAAGCAGTAAGCGCCACACTTTCCGCCAACCCGACTTCCATTGAAGCTGGCCAATCCGCCACGCTGACCTGGAGCACGGAAAATGCAACTGACGTTGCCCTGGATGGCAACAAGGTTGATCCCAGCGGTTCGCAAACCGTCTCGCCGACGCAAACCACCACGTATCATCTCACAGCGAAGGGCGCGGCCGGAACGCAGGAAGCCACGGCGCAAGTTTCGGTGGCCGCAAAAGCAACGCCGACTCCAACCCCGGCGCCAACTCCGACCGTCACTGACGATCAGCTCTTTGCTCAGATGGTGAAGGACGTTTACTTCGACTATGACAAGGCTGATCTGCGCCCCGATGCGCAACAGGCGGTGGCCCAGGCGGCACAGGTCATCAAGCAAAAAGGCTGGAAGGTACAGATTGAGGGTAATTGCGATGATCGCGGTTCCACCGAATACAATTTGTCTCTAGGTGAGCATCGCGCTGATTCCGCCAAGCAGGCGCTACTGCAAGCTGGCGTAAGTCCGGATTCCATCAAGACCATCAGCTACGGCAAGGAAAAACCGCAATGCACTGAGCAGAATGAAGATTGCTGGCAGAAAAACCGCCGCGATCACTTCACGCTGTTACACTAACTGAAAAGGCCGGGCAGGCCAGTGCCTGTCCGGCTTATCAAGTTTGGTTCGCGCCCAAGGTTTGGTTTCCACCAGCCCTGATTCCGGTGCACACTTTAAGAGGAAGCGCCTCCTCGTCAATAAAAGAAAATACCTTGCAGGATCAAGCAGCTATTCTGCATCTAACGAGTTAAATGCCTATGAAGAAACAAAGTTTTGCCGTCATGCTGGCTGTGCTGCTTTTTGCACTGTGCGTCAGCCGCACCGCGTCCGCCGCGGACACCAAGTCACAGCTCATACAGATCCAGACCCAGCTCCAGCTCATGCAGGACAACATGTCACGCATGCAGCAGTCTTTCGATGAACGCATGGGCGTGATGAAAGACCTGCTCACGCAGCAGACCGATAACGTCAACAAGATGGGGTCGGCTGTCCAGAATCTGCAAAAAACGCTGGGGCAGCAGACCACCGACGCGGGCAGCAAGGTCGACCAGATTTCAGGGCAGGTGCAGGCGCTGCATGATGCCGTGGACGAATTGAAAGCGCGTCTGGCAAAAGTAAGCAAGCAGCTCGACGACATGCAGACGGCGCAGCAGAACATTACGGCCCCGCCAGCAGGGCAGCCCGGCGGTAGACCCGGCGGCGCGGCGAACAATGTGCCGCAAGCTCCGCCCGCAGACCAGCTATATAATGATGGCTTGCGCGATTACAACGCCAACAAGAATGATCTAGCGTCACAGGAGTTCGCGCAGTATCTACAGGTGTACGGAAATACAGATCTAGCCGGCAACGCGCA
>DATBVH010000071.1:0-3679 GCA_036515395.1 Candidatus Angelobacter sp. | reverse complement strand
CAATCGATTACCTGGGGCAACAGCATCACCTGGGGTAGCTCCATCATATGGGGCAACTCGATTGTATGGGGTGGAAACTGCGTGATCAGCGACTCCATCATCTGGGGCGACTCAATTATCTGGGGAGACGCGACAGTTACGGGGAACAGCATCATCTGGGGCAATTCAATCGTTTGGGGTGCGGACACGGTCAACGCTCTAAGCGACGGAGAGGACGGAGAGAACTAACATGCCGAAGTCAATTTCAGCGCGAATGTTCGTGGCGTTGATTGTAATTTCGGGTCTCCTCCTGCTCGGAGATGCCGTACTCAACGCTAAGCAAGTGCCCACAGCGAAGTTTTTAGCGTTCTTATTGGTCGCATGTGTGGCAGCAAGACTCAGGATCAAGCTTCCGGGCGTTACCGGAACCATGTCGGTTAATTTGCCGTTCATTCTAGTGGCGGCAGCGCAGATGAATACGGCTGAAGCACTGGCGGTAGGCTTCATCAGCACGTTCTTTCAATGCCTGGCCAAGGGCAAGAAGTTCAAAGTGATGCAGGTAGCGTTTAATTGCAGTGCCATCGCACTGGCTGTGGCTGCAACGCGGCTGATCTATGCGTCGCCTTCCGTTGCTTCCGTGGTGAGTACTCCTGCACTGCGTTTGGCGGTGGCGGCAGCAGGATATGCGCTGGCGAACACGATCCCAGTGGCGATTGTGATTGGCCTGACTGAATCCGTCAACACGTTGCGCACATGGCTGGAGATGTTACAGCTTTCGTTCCCGTATCTGGTGGCAAGCGCCGGCATCGCCGGACTGACGCTTACAATTACGCAGGAAATTGGCTGGCAGATGCCGCTCATAGTGCTGCCGATTATGGCCGGGATCTTCCTATCGTATAAACGCTACTTCGCGGCAACCTCAACCCGCGAGACAGCCGGTATGCGGATGGAATCCAGCAGCCGCGCTACGGCCGGAGCGAGCGCATAAGCAACGCGAGCGTATGGTGAATCGATTATTTGTTTGGTCCGTGGTAGGTCCAACAATGGAGCGGCCCGCCCTTACAGGCTGGCCGCTACTTTTTTGCTGTTACCATCCGATAAACAATGAATGCGGGCTTTCAATGCGCGGGATGTGGCGAGTGGAATGAAACCAGCGTAGATTCCTCGGCGGGAACGCGCCAGGAATATGTAGAAGACTGCCAGGTGTGCTGCAAGCCTAATATCCTGCACGTGAGCTGGGACATGTCGGCAGGTGAATACACGATCAGCGCGGAGTTGGAATAGTAAAGGCATATGTTTTCTTGGCGGTGGGTTGGTTGGCAAGATCACCATTTGGCTCGAAGGACAATAGGCGGAAGACGATCAGATTGCGGCGGTAATACTGGCTTATGCGGCCGTCATTTACAAATATAATACATACATGCTTTCTCCCGTCCCAGAATCCCTGGCCTGGGCCCATCCCCTGGTTCAGGAATGGTTTATCAACAAATTTGGTACGCCCACCGAGCCGCAGGAGCAGGGCTGGCCGCACATTCTGGCGGGCCGAACCACATTGATTTCCGCGCCTACGGGCTCCGGCAAGACGCTGGCAGCGTTCCTGATCTGTATTGATCGGCTGGTGCGCAAAGCCCTGAGCGGCGACCTTACCGACCGTACTGAGATCCTTTATATATCTCCCTTGAAGGCGCTGGGCAACGATATCCAGAAAAACCTGGAAGGCCCGCTGGGTGAGATCACTGCATTGGCCGGCGAAAAAGGCCTGCTGATGCCGGAAATTCGCGCAGCCGTCCGCACCGGTGACACGCTCATGCAAGAGCGCCAGCGGATGCTCAAGCGGCCTCCTCATATCCTGGTGACCACGCCGGAATCTCTTTACATTCTGCTCACAGCCCAGAAGAGCCGCGGGATTCTTACCGACGTAAACACAATCATCGTGGACGAAATCCACGCGGTGGCCGACGACAAGCGTGGCGCGCACCTGACCCTGTCGCTCGAACGCCTGGATGCGTTGACCGTGAATCGCGCTGTTCGCATTGGACTTTCCGCCACGCAGAAACCAATCGAAACTGTGGCCCATTTTCTTACCGGCAATGATCGACCTGATCCCGTGGTGGTTAACGTTGGCCATAAACGCCAGATGGATCTGGCCATTGAAGTTCCCGGCCAGGAGCTTGGGCCGGTTGCCAGCAACGAACTCTGGGACGAGATTTACGACCGGATTTGCGAGTTGGTCCAGCAACATCGGTCAACATTGGTTTTTGTGAACACGCGCCGCCTAGCTGAGCGCGTTTCCTTCAATCTCGCCGAACGTATGGGTGAGGATGTTGTTGGAGCGCATCATGGCAGCTTGGCGCGCAAGCTGCGTCTGGATGCGGAGAGCAAGCTTAAAAATGGCGAACTGAAAGTTCTGGTGGCGACCGCTTCGCTGGAACTGGGAATCGATATTGGCCATGTTGATCTCGCGCTGCACATTGGATCGCCGCGTTCCATCGGTGTGTCGCTCCAGCGCTTTGGCCGTGCTGGCCACTGGCGTGGCGCAGTCCCCAAAGGCCGCTTTTTCCCGACCACGCGCGATGAACTGATCGAATGTGCCGCGCTGGTGCGCTCCATTCATCACGGAGAGCTTGATCGCCTGATGATTCCTGAATCTCCGCTCGACATACTGGCGCAGCAGATTGTGGCAATTTGCGCTGCTGAAGAATGGGGCGAGGATGAACTCTTTACCTTGGTCAAGCGGGCATATCCTTATCGCGAACTCGAGCGCAAAGAGTTTGATGATCTTCTTACGATGCTGGGCGATGGCATTGCGTCGCAGCGTGGACGCTTTGGCGCATATCTCTTTCGCGATCGCGTAAATAAGCGATTAAAAGCCCGTCGCGGCGCGCGCATGATCGCCATTATGAATGGCGGAGCGATTCCTGAAACGGCGCTTTATACGGTCGTCGCCGAGCCGGAAGGGACAGTCGTCGGTACGCTGCATGAAGACTTCGCCGTGGAAAGCCTGAAAGGCGATATTGTCCTGCTGGGAAACATGAGCTGGCGCATTCGTCGTGTGGAATCTGCGGGACGCATTCTGGTGGAGGATGCACACGGCGCGCCACCGTCCATTCCTTTCTGGCTGGGCGAAGCGCCGGGACGCACAGAAGAGCTTTCTCGGCAGATTGGCGAGCTGCGCCAGAAGATCAGCGACCTCACGCCCCAAACCGTGCCTGGGTTCGTCAATCAGAAATCGCCAGAAGTGTTGAATGCTGTGGAATGGCTCAAGAGCGAATGTGGGCTGGACGATTCAGGTGCTGAGCAGGCCATTGAATACATTGTTACGGGCCGCACCGTGCTGGGCGCTGTCCCCACAACCAATACCGTTATCGCTGAGCGCTTTTTTGATGAAGGCGGCGGGATGCAGCTGGTTGTCCATGCACCGTTTGGCGCGCGCATCAACAAAGCCTGGGGACTCGCTTTGCGCAAGCGCTTCTGCGTCTCTTTCAACTTTGAGTTGCAGGCTGCCGCCACAGACAACGGCGTAAATATCTCTCTGGCTGAGCAGCATAGCTTCCCCCTGGCTGATGTTTTTCACTTCCTGCATGAAAACACGGTGAAGGAAGTTTTGCAGCAGGCGGCGCTGCTCTCTCCGTTGCTGGAGACGCGCTGGCGCTGGGACGCGAACCGCGCGCTGGCCCTTTCGCGTTATTGGAATGGAAAG
>DATBVH010000070.1:0-5462 GCA_036515395.1 Candidatus Angelobacter sp. | reverse complement strand
AAAGTTTTCGTCATCCCGGACATTCTTGCCAACGCCGGCGGCGTTACCGCTTCATATTTTGAGTGGGTGCAGGACCGCCAGGGATATTTCTGGAAGGAATCCGCCGTCAATGACCAGCTTGAATTCATGCTGCGCGAGGCCTTTGAAGAAGTGGTGCACTTCTCTGATACGCACGGCGTCAACAATCGGATCGCGGCTTACATGCTGGCAATTTCGCGCGTCGCTCACACCATCAGGCTGCGCGGAATTTACGCCTAACGATAACGATTGTGGAGGTGCCGGGGTCCCCAGTGTCGTCGGGTGGTGTTTTGCCTTTCCGATCTGCCGACTTCGGCTGCTCTCCGTGTCTCGGTGCCTCCGTGGTAGGTTTTGCCTTTTCCGATGGAAGCTGCGCGGCGCAAAATCGCCGCGCTTCAACTTGTCATCGTGAGCGAGCGGCGCAGCCGGGAGTCGAACGATTTATATCCGGCGAAGCCGTCAGATACCCCTCCCCCTCCCCCGGCCATCCCCTTTTTAGCGTGGGTTTCGTCCCATCCAGCCCCCGCTCGTCCTCTGTGTCCTTTGCGGTGAATATTTCCAGATCAGTGTATCTGCGTTAATCAGCGGTAAGGTTCTCAAGGTTGTTTTCCCAAATACCAACAGCCAAGTACCAAGAGCTTCTTATAGTAGCTTCAAAGACCACCCTCCAGGACGCACTTTCCACCCAGAGGTCGATAGCAAACTTTACCATTTGTTCGCCTCTGTGTCAAGCAAAATCGGTGGGAAGCGCAGGGTGAGCGGGGAGAAAGGAACGGCCATTTATGGCCGTGAGGGTGGAAGAACGGCCCTTCAGGGCCGTGAAAAAGAAGCCTTGGGATGGCCCCTTCCTTGCGCCGCAGGCCCGGGGTTTCCCGACGCGCTCTTCGCGTGGCGGGACGGAGATCCGCGCGCCTGCTAGCTTGAGGCCGCCGAAACCCTGAGCACAGTGGAAGGGGCAACGGAGCGGCCAAGAAAAGATCAGCCGAGCACGGAGTGCGACTAAGCATGCCCAGCGGCCGCAGTGCTGCTACGGTGGAAGAACGGCCCTTTAGGGCCGTGAAAATGGAAATCCTGAAGCCCTTTCCTCGCGCCGCAGGCCCGGGGTTCCCGACGCGCTCTTCGCGTGGCGGGACGGAGATCCGCGCGCCTTCTAGCTTGAGGCCGCCGAAACCCTGAGCACAGTCGAAGGGGCAACGGAGCAGCCAAGAAAAGATCAGCCGAGCTGCGGAGTGCGACTAAGCATGCCCAGCGGCCGCATCACCTCCTACGGTGGAAGAACGGCCCTTTAGGGCCGTGAAAATGGAAATCCTGAAGCCCCTTTCCTTGCGCCGCAGGCCCGCGCGCAGCGCAGCGGAGCGCGCTAAGCAATATTGTCTTTGCCTGAGTAGCTATCAAAAAAGTGCTGGTAAACCACATCGCATTTCTTCTGATAAATCTCTGGCGTGTACGTGCGCGGCAACTCATCCAGCACCGTTTCAATTGTGTACCTTACGGACGCGCGGGTCGTCTGCCTTTTTCTCCAATCCAAAACCAGCTTTTCGCGCTTTAAGGTTTCCAGCAGGCCTTTGGCTACTTTTTTAACCTGTCGCTCTTCAGCCTTGGTCAGTACCGGGTCCGGTTTCGTCAGCAGGTCAAACAATGTCAGTTCTTCTTCAGAGAGTTGCTCCGCAATCCCTCGTTTCTCTTCGTCGGAAAGCCTTTGTGTAAACGCCATCAGCCGCGCAAAGAAAGTCTCAATATTTGCTGCCCCATTGTTGTACTCATCAATCATCCTTTGGAATTCTTCCAGAAAGTTCATCCGTGTCTTGTTCACCAGGACCATCTGGCCAACTTTTACCGCAATTTGGTTGCGGAGCTTCTGGGCTTCAATGGCCTTACGTCCGGTTTCAAATTGTCTTTTTAGCAGCTCAAAATCAATTTGGCTCAAGTCAATGTAGTTGGCCGCAACCGCTGAAGGGCGGATCACATAACCTTCGGTTGCAATGGAGTGGTCCAGCACTTCTTCCACCTGCTCCATCACGCCGGAAATATCAGCCACCGGAACCTCGCTCCTGATTTTTTCCCCAATCACGGCAAACACCCTGCGGATCGGCCCAAATTCATTGGCTGCAGGGTCAGGAAGCAGCGACTTGAATAACTTTTCTACTTCGCCCGCCCATCCCAGATACTGGCGGCGTATCTCATCTTTCACCACAAAAGCAGCCACTGCATCTTCTTTAAGCTTTTCTCGGGCAAAGCCTGTTGCAGCCTGTATCTTCTCGGGATCAACCCCGTGCGCTTTGGAAAATTCCACCGCTCTCTCAATCGCCATCCGCAGCAACCGGACAAGCTCTGCCTTGTCCTTAATCGGCGCTTCTCCGCCCGTCTGCGTTGTCCCGTAAATGGCCAGCGCTTTTTGTAGATTGCGGAAGATGCCCACATAATCCACAATTAACCCATTCTGCTTGTCGCGCCATACGCGGTTCGCTCGTGCAATCGTCTGCATCAGCGTATGGTTCTTCATCGGCTTGTCCAGGTAGATCGTGGAGCAGGAAGGCACATCAAAACCTGTAATCCACATGGCGCAAACAAACACAATCCGCAGCGGGTCGTCCGGGTTTTTAAACTTTGTCTCCAGGTCTTCTTTCACCATCCGCTTGCGATGCGTGGCAATGTCCAACCCCTTCTGTTTGAACTGCTCAATTTCGTTCTGTGATTGAGACACCACCACGGCCATGTCAGTGTTCTCAAAAAAGCTGAGCCGTTTTTCCAGTTCGGGCTTGTCCGCGGAATCGGCCGTGGTCAGCGCCTTCCGCAATTCCGCCAGCTTCGCTCTCCAGTGCTTCTGCACCTTGTCATACATCCGCACCGCCGCCGCCTTATCAATGGAAATCACCATCGCCTTGGCCAACACGCCGCGTCCTGTGTAATGCGCCACAATGTCTTCGGCAATCTTCTCCAGCCGCTCTTCCCGCGTAATCAGGTGGTATTCGCGCGCAAATTCCCGTTCCAGCTTTGCCTGCTGGTCTTCGTCAAAGTCGGCGGCTTCCACAATCTCGGCAATGTCGCCGGCCAGGTTTTCGTTTACCAGTTGCAGTTCTGGGATGCGGTTCTCGTAGTAGAGCGGCACCGTGTTGCCGTCATCAATCGACTGCTTGAAGTTGTAGACCGAAACGTAATCGCCAAAAACCTGCTTCGTCAGCTCCTCTCCCGCCATCAGCGGTGTCCCCGTAAAGCCGATGAACGCCGCGTTCGGCAGCGCATTGCGCATGTTCAGCGCAAACGTGTCGTATTGGCTCCGGTGGGCTTCGTCGGTAATCACCACAATGTCCGCCCGGTCAGAGAGCTTTGGATATTGGGCTCCGTCTTCCGTGCGGAACTTCTGAATCAGCGTGAACAAGTAACGATGGTCTTCCTTGTTCAGCAGCGTCTTCAGGTGTTCGGCGCTCTGTGCCCTCACGCTCTCTTCCGGCTCAATCACGGCCCCGGTGGAGGCAAAGTTCCGGTAAATCTGCCCGTCCAAGTCTTCGCGGTCGGTCACAATCAGGAACGTCCAGTTGCCCGGCAGCTTCCGCAGCACCTTCTGCGAAAAGAACACCATGGAATAGCTCTTGCCTGAGCCTTGCGTATGCCAGAAAACGCCGATCTTCCCCTGGTTCTCTCTGATCTCCTGCGCCGCCCGTATGGCCCGGTTCACGCCCAGGTATTGGTGGTTCTTGGCCACCAGTTTCGCGCTCTCGCCTTTGGCTTCGCTGAAGACGGTAAAGCTCTCCACCAGGTCCAGCAACCGCGTCTTGTCGCACACCCCCCGGACCATCGTCTCCAGGCTCACCACGCCCTCTTCGCCTTCATCGTTGATCTTCTTCCATTCGGCAAAGTGCTCCCATCCCGCCGTCATGCTGCCGATTTTGCTTTTCGATCCGTTGGAGAGAATGATCGCGGCGTTATACCAGAAGAGCTGCGGGACGGTCGTGCGATAGTCGGAAAGATTGTGTTTGTATGTGTTTTCCAGTGCCCGGTGTGAGGCTTTCAGCTCGATGAACACCAACGGAATTCCGTTCACAAACCCGATCAAGTCGGCCCGCTTCCTGCCGTAATCGCCGGAAATCCAGAACTGTGAAGCCAGAAAGAAGTCGTTGTTCTCTGGCTCTTCCCAGTCGATGACTTTCACAATCTCGATTCGCTCTTCATCGTCTGAGGTGCGGAACGCCACCTTAACGCCGTCTTTCAGCAGCTTGTAGACCTCCTCGTTGGCGCGCACCGGACTGAGCACGCTGCGGTCCTTTGTAAGTTCCTCTACCGCCAGGTCCAATGCCACCGCATGGAAGCCCGGATTGAGTTTCTCCAGGGCCTTTCGCAGCCGGAATTCCAGCACAACTTGTTCTGAGGTTTCGCGCCCCAGTGTTGAGAACTCGCCGAAGGTCTCGTGGTAGCAGTTCGCCGCCTCCCAGCCGAGAGCTTTGAACAGAGCAATCGTGTTTAGCTCTAGCGTGCTCTCGCTGTCTGGATCAACGTACGTCATGCGTTTTGTGCGATCGCTTCGCTTTCGAGTTGTTCGACCTTCACCTCACCGGTGATGAGTTTGGGGAGCAGCAGGTCGCGGGTCTTACGAAGAATGTTATTCTTCCGTCCCAAAACAACAATGCAATCTATTAAGGGTTGACACAAGCGTTCAAAGCCCGCTTGGATGACCGGGGGAGGAACCGCGATTTTCGCATCCTCCAAGAACACCCCGAACTTGAAATTCGTTATGCCTGTTGACTGAACCTGATATTTTTCAATCTGACCATTGGAATATGCCTCGAGCAAGTATTGATAAAAGTGCATCACACCGATTTTCGATGAATCAGGCCGTAGAAGCTTGCAAAAGCTGGCACATATAACATCCCCTTCAAACACGGACAAAACGGCGGGATGAACTAACGCGGCACGACCAACTGGTTGTCCCTTACTGCCACCGGAAACTTCGAAAACTATGTCCCACGCCTTTAGTTTCCTTGAGGCGAGGTTAGACTCCTTGTGAAACCGGAGCGGGCAGCCATCCACAGTGCCAGTTCGCACGTCAGGAATGTCGGTTCCACGGATAACGTGCGCTTCGCAGGGCAACTGGCCGCTCGCGATGTCTTCGCCCCATCCCCCACCGATATGGAACATGAGCAGTTCACCGATGTTGGTGAATTGCCACTCTTCCGGGATAGGTCCAATTGCCGATTCCATCATCTTCACTCTCTCGTGGCCGGGGAAATGGAAATTGACAAACCATTCCCGATAGAGCATCTGCGCCATCTGCTCCAAAATTGCGATACGGCGGGTGTTCTTTTCGATGAGGTCGTCGTATGCCAACAACATCCCCGCTATGCGCCGTTGGACGGCAAGCGCGGGAAGCTTTATCTCCATTTGTTTCAGCAGATTTATCGTGAATGCAGGCTGCGCTGAGCCGATCTTGGATTTTTCAAGTTCCCCCT
>DATBVH010000069.1:0-3920 GCA_036515395.1 Candidatus Angelobacter sp. | reverse complement strand
TCTGAAAGAAAAGTCTTTTCTTCCTGTATAGGCATTAGGAAAGGCAAACACCATCTCCTTCTTACCCACCATCCAGAAAAGCATCGCATCTTTGATCGCGGTGCTTGAGACTGCCCTGACATCAATGTGCAGCTTGCCAGTAAGGTGTTGACAGAAGTGATCCTGCACGATTATCAGCATGTTCAGAAATTCTTCGTAGCGTGATGGCACTACTTTTATCAATTTCTTGTAATATTCCAGATACCTTTTGAATGCCTCGCTTTTCTTGATATTATCGAATTCCGAGAGTCTGAACTGCATCTGCAACGTCATTTTGGCAGCGTCTTCGTCATAGACAAGCATTTGGATCCTTGCTTTTGCCCCAGTGAGCGCTTGTACATATTTGTCATAGGCGTCAGGATCGGAATAATGTCCATATGCAAGAAAGTCGGTCAAAATCATTACTTCGTCGCCGTCTTTAGAATTGCTAATAAGCTCTGTTGTCTTTTGCAGGTCGATCGGGAATTTTCCGATGTAACTCGTATGCACAGATAGAACAATTTGTTCGATTTTTTCCTTCTGAGCTGCAAAACTCATGTCGATAGCTAATTTGTGCGACTTAAAACGAGTATGCAGTTTGCGCTCATAATAGATACCTACTACTCCAAAAACAATGGCAATCAGCGCAAGAATGTGGTCCCCGGTAAACCACTGCAACATAAAACACCCCCGAGGGCCGGGCTTTGTGAGCCCACAATATCAATTCGGCAACCCCGACCTCAAATAGTTAGAAAGCCAAGATAAGCCCTCAAACGGATAGTGGTTTTTGGAAGCCAAACGTTTCAAAATTCATTTTTCACTTAAGTGCTCCTTATGGACGAGGGTATTCTCAACAGCTATTTTTTAGCCGATAATCCGGATATCGGCAGAGGCTTCATGAAAATGCCCCAGAACATCATCTTTTCCCAGCCTTTGACCACGTCTTCTTATATCCCTTCCCCAACCGCTCAAACACCGCGGCGCACATAATTGGCAAGCCAACTGTAGCGTCGATGAACACTTCGCCAAAGCGGCCACCTTCCGCTGGCGGCACAAACTTGCCCCAGGAGATTGCCTCGGAATAAGGTGAGCCGGAAAGCCCGCCCCAATAGACCGGCTCAGGGCAGATGCGGACGCCATAGTGATAGCGCTTGAGAGGGACATCTTCTCCCGCGCGACGAACCCGCAGCTCGCAGTAAGGCCCAAATTGCTGCGCCCAGTTGCGCGGTACGCCACCCCCAATGGTCAAGATGCCCAATTTCTTTTGCTGCAACAGCGTTTCCGCAAAGTAATTCAGGTCAAGGAACGGGTCGTAACGCAACTGCGGCTTGCCTTCTCTGGCGCGCATGCGATTATTCAGTGCCACATCCAGCCCCATCTCTGAATCGGTAAACGCGGGGACAAAGACCGGAACATTCTTCTCATAGGCCGATTTCAAAATCCCGCGCCCTTTCGCGTGATGCTTTAAGTGGTCGCCAATGGCCCGGTTCAGCTTCCATGAACACATGATCTGCTGCGGGTCCCACTTGCCCAGCACTTCTTCCATCACCAGTTCCACGTGGTCCAGGTTCTGCTCCGGCTCCAGAGTGTCATAGACGCGGTTATAGCCAGCCTCGTACAGCTCAACATCGTTCATTCTGGGGTCATAGCGATAGTGCTTGCAGCCCGTCGCCTCAACCAATCCATGCGCCATCAGCGCGCCCGTGGAAACCACGGCGTTCACCAGCCCTTTATCAATCAGGTCGCAGACAACGAGCCCCTGCTTGGCCACTGTCATGGCGCCCGCCAGTGTCATGACCACGAAGCAGTCTTTGTCGCGGGCCATGGCTTCCAGCACATCCACCGCTTCTCCAAGTTGGCGGCCGGTAAATGCCGTATCGGCCATGCCGCGCATCAGATCGCTGATGCTTTTGGCCTTGGAAAGATCCAGCGGAGAAATGGGGGATAGCTTGTCCTGCACTGGATCGTGCAGCTTGCGGTCAATACCTGTGCCTTCCTGCTTCTTACTCAATGCCTCACCTCTGGAGAATTCGTGTGATCGGCCAAACTTAGAAAAGTAAACGCTGGGGAGCGCGGAGTCAAACCAAGAGTATTTGATATGCTTGAGATGATTTCACGATTGCCAGAATTGCCAAAATTGTCAAAAATCGCCGGGATTGAAAATGCTCAGTGCGGCAGATTCTCAATTTGGATTCTTTGGCAATTTTGCCATTTTTGGCAATCGATCGAGACTTCTGATGCCTGATCCAATCTCGTTTACTGTCGGCCTCATCCAGATGCACTGCTCTGCCGACCCCGATGACAACGTTAGCCGGGCGGTGGAAAAAGTTCGCTCTGCCGCCAAGCAGGGCGCGCAGATGGTCTGCCTGCCGGAGCTTTTCCGCACACAATATTTCTGCCAGCGTGAAGACGCTGCGCTTTTCGATCTGGCTGAACCCATTCCTGGCCCAACTACGGAAGCGCTCTCGGCTGTCGCCCGGGAAACAAAAACTACCGTAGTGGTTTCGGTCTTTGAACGTCGCGCGCGTGGCCTTTATCACAATACGGCGGTCATCCTTGATGCCGATGGCAGTACCAAGGGTCTCTATCGCAAGATGCACATCCCGGACGATCCGCTTTACTATGAAAAGTTTTATTTCACTCCGGGCGATCTTGGCTTTAAGGCCTTCGACACGGAGTATGGACGTATGGGAGCTCTTGTTTGCTGGGACCAGTGGTATCCGGAAGGCGCTCGCCTCACGGCTTTGCAGGGCGCCAACATTCTTTTTTATCCGACGGCAATCGGCTGGCATCCGGACGAAAAAGCCGAGTTCGGCGCGGTACAGCACGACGCATGGCGCACCATCCAGCGCGCACATGCCATTGCCAACGGAGTTTTTGTCGGCGTGGTCAATCGCGTTGGCCATGAGTTCGGCGACATTCGCGGCAATCGCGCCCAGGGCAAAGGCCTAGAGTTTTGGGGCGGATCGTTTCTCTGCGATCCATTCGGGCGGATCATTGTGGAAGCCTCGCATGACAAGGAAGAAATCCTGATCGGCCAATGCGATCTGAAACATCTTGAAGATGTCCGCCGCAACTGGCCATTTCTGCGCGACCGCCGCATTGATAGCTATGGCGGCATCACGCATAGGTTTTTAGATTGATGTCGCGCGCGAAAACGCCTGCAGCTGTCGAACCCACTCCTCGCTCTCTCGGCTACCGCATGCCTGCCGAGTGGGAGCCACATCAGTCCACGTGGCTGGCGTGGCCGCACAATCGTTCTGACTGGCCGGGAAAATTCGATGCGATTCCCTGGGTTTTTGCCGATATCGTCCGCCATCTTGCGCGGCATGAAGATGTAAACCTGATCGTAGCTTCCGCGCGCGAAAAACAAACAGCTCAAGAGGTCCTAAAGCGTAGCCATGTCGATAGCGCGCGCGTGAAGTATCACGTCTGGCCCACCAATCGCATCTGGACGCGCGACTCCGGCCCGATCTTTATCAAGAACCAGCAGGGCGTCGCGGTCACGAACTGGCGCTTCAATGCATGGGCCAAGTATGGCGACTGGAAGCATGACAATCGGCTTCCTGACCGTATCGGGAAGAAGCTCAAGCTCCAGCAATCTACGCCCATGATAGATCGCAACGGTAGGCCGCTTCCTGTGGTACTAGAAGGTGGCAGTATTGACGTGAACGGTCAGGGGCTCATGCTGACCACCGAAGAATGCCTGCTCAGCAAGGTACAGCAGCGCAATCCAGGGCTCTCACAGCGCGACCTCGAGCAGGTGTTCTCGGATTTTCTTGGGATTGAAAAAGTGATCTGGCTGGGATGTGGCATCAAGGGCGACGATACGCACGGCCATGTCGATGACATTTCGCGCTTCGTCGCAGCCGATACAGTGCTGACGGTCGTTGAGCCCGATA
>DATBVH010000068.1:0-2683 GCA_036515395.1 Candidatus Angelobacter sp. | reverse complement strand
GCCGTTGATAACTGTTCCTGCCGGGGACGTAGTAATCGAGGTCACGTGGCAGATATTGCAACCAATTTGGCTGAACAGTGTCGCGCCGGCTTTTGCGTCTGCCGTTGCAGCCAGTGTTGCATCGACTGGTGGAACCTGCGTGGCGCGCATGAACCGGGCAAAATGATCGATGTCCGCCAGACCCGCTGCATCATTATGGTCCTCAGGATCGGCCACTGTGTCGCATACCGTCGTGCTCTCATTGGGCTGCAAACGGCTGGTGACTCCCTGTTCGTTGACGTAGGCATCAGCCGAGAAGGACAGCAAGCTAGCCTGCTGGTTCTTCCAGCCGAAGCGCCCAACGCGAACCTGGCCAGGGGCTTCCGAAACCGGAACCTGGATGACCAGGCCGGCAATCTGGCCGCCGCTCTGTCCGGGCTGGGCATTCGCGATCGCTACCAGCGTATTGCTGTCAATGGCTTCAACAAAACCATCGCCCAGCACGTTCGTGGTAGCGCGCAACGCATGGATAGTCTCAGCTCCGGGTACGTTGGCGCTGTCCTGGGCACAGATCGAACGATCATTAACCAGCGAGCGATTGGGAATGCTGTTAGCGCCATCATTGATCGTGATGGTCGGGTTAACGAAATTCCCATTGACATCGGTATGGCCGACACGCAACTCCGTCACCTGACTGGTGCCGCCTACGTTAGGTTGAGCGTGGCAGTCGACGCATGAGCGCGCGTTATAAACAGGGCCTAGTCCGTCCCCGATATCTTCTTCTTCCATGAAGATGGCTTCGTCAGCAGAAAATACTGCGTTGGTAGTGAAGCCATTGCTGATGGCTCCCGATTGGTCGTTATTAAGGGGGGTGGCAAAGGCCGCAGGTGCGGGTGTGGCCGTTTGGGCAATGCCAACGATGGCGCATGCTGCGGCAACGGTGGCGATGCATAGGATTAAGGGAAGTTTCCGCCTCGTCATTGCGAGTTCCTCCTGGATTTTTGGAAGTCACTTTCTGTCGCGAGAACTCTGCCGTACTGCAGACGATTAGGGCTTGTCTGCCAAAAGTGGACGGAATGGGAAAATCTTGCGTCCGTCACTTGCTCATTGCGGGCACAAAGCCAAGTGAGCGGAACGCGGCCAAACATACAGCAACTCTGATTTATGAGTCAATATAAATTGTCGATAAGGCAGTGATAATAATGGGGTAATCGTTCCATTATGGGAATGCTTTGATCCTTTGTAGCTTTTTTTGAAAGGAATCGCAGGCCGAGCTTCACCTCAGACCCAATAGGCCGTGCGTTCGCGCCAAAATTCCGAGTACCTCCCTCGAAATCCAGTGGAACCAATTGAACTGTTTGAGAACCCTGCCGTGACTGCAGACAATTGGAAGCGATCTGCCAATAGGTGACGGGTTTGAAAATTTGAAATGAAACTGTCTTGCCAATAACAGCAAGTCGAAGGGCAGAGGAAAAGTACAGCAACTCACAAGTGGTGTCAAGAAAAATGAAAGAAGTTTCGTAGAAAGCCGCCAAAAGCGCAAAAGGAAAAATATTGCAGACTAACTCCAGAAAATGCTGATTCAATCATCGCCCAGACAAGAGGACAGCGCCGGCTTAAGAACCGCGGAATTGCTATTGCCGTTGAGGGAATTTAGGATGTGCGGTTCGCAATTTTGCCGTCCGCCTGGAGAAAACCCAAATGTCTTGCGCAGTTTTCGCGAAGATGTTCTCAAACCGCCGCTTCATGTCGATATTGATTGTGATGGCGCTGATTTCCACCTGCATGCTTGGGCAGACCGATGCAAAGACATCGCAAGCCAATGCAGAAAGCAAGAAGGCTTCATCCGGTAAAGGCAAGAAACAATCCAGCGCGAAGGCCGAGGACAAAAAGACTGAAGCGCAGCCGGGTGCCGCAGAGAAAGCAGCTGGCGCGAGCGATGGCGATGAGGAAGAAGCAAAAGGCCCGTGGCACGGTTTGACCTGGCGGTTGATCGGTCCCTTCCGAGGCGGACGCGCTCTGGCAGTAAGCGGCGTGGTGGGTGACCAGCACACATATTACTTCGGCAGCACGGGCGGCGGAGTATGGAAATCTACCGATGGCGGTCTGACATGGCGGCCTTTGACCGACAAAGTAAAAGAGATGTCTCCTTCCATTGGCGCGATTGCAGTAGCACCCTCCGATCCAAACGTAATCTATGCCGGGACCGGTGAGGCCTGCATTCGTGGCGACATCATTAACGGAAATGGCGTTTACAAATCGGTAGATGCAGGCAAAACCTGGACCTATAGCGGTCTGAAAGAAACGCGGACGATCGGGCGCATTGCGGTAAATCCGAAGAATCCGGACATCGCTTACGTGGCGGCGTTGGGACATGTATTTGGCACGAACCCGGAGCGCGGTATCTATCGCACAACCGATGGCGGAAAAAACTGGACCAAAGTTCTTTATAAGGACGAAAACTCCGGCGGGATCGATCTTTCCATGGATCCCTCGAACCCGAACGTGATTTTTGCGTCATTGTGGCAGGCGCGGCGCACGCCCTGGGGCATGGACAGCGGCGGGCCCGGCAGCGGACTGTATCGCAGCGCCGATGGCGGCGCCACGTGGAAGCAGCTTAGCGGCCATGGCTTGCCGGAGGGAACGCTGGGACGCATTGGGTTGGCAGTGGCTTATAGCGGCAATCGCGTGTGGGCCCTGGTGG
>DATBVH010000067.1:0-9532 GCA_036515395.1 Candidatus Angelobacter sp. | reverse complement strand
AAGGAAGTTTTTTGACGAAGGGCTGATGATCACCTTGAGCACGGACGATCCGGCGATGTTCCAGACATCGCTGAACAAAGAATTTGAGATCGCAAAGCAGGAATTCAACTTTACTGAGGACCATCTGCGCGAGCTGGCGCGCAACTCCATTGAAGCGTCATTTCTGCCGGTGGAGAAGAAGCTGCGCTTTATGCAGCAGATTGATTTTCTGGCATGACAAAGCATATTGGGATTGTTGGTTGCAGCGCAGAAGGAGCGGCTCTCTGCTATCGGACGATATGTCTGGAAGCGGAGCCGTTGATGGGCAGGCATATGCATCCTGAACTGACGATGCACACCATCGCGCTGGCCGAATATATGAAGCCGATTGAGTTGACGGACGATTGGGAAGAGGTTGGCAGGCTGATGCTCAGGTCTGCGCAGGTGCTGAAGCGTGCCGGTGCGGATTTTCTGATCTGTCCGGACAACACAATCCATCAAGCGTTGCCGTTTGTTGTGCCGCGATCACCGCTGCCCTGGCTGCACATTGCGGAAGAGGTCGGCAAAGAAGCCAGGCGCCGAGACTTCGGGAAGCTGGGGATCACTGGAACAAAGTTCCTGGTGAGCGGGCCTGTATATACGGAAAAGCTGGAGCAAATGGGGATTGCCTATCTGCGGCCGACGAAAGAGCAGCAGGAGCACATCAATACGATTATTTTTGATGAGCTGGTGCGCGGCCAGCAAACGCCGGAGTCACTGTTTTATTTTGAGCAGGTGATTGAGTCCTTCAAGACTCAAGGTTGCGATGCGGTGGTGCTGGGGTGCACGGAACTTCCCTTGCTGGTCAATGAGAATGAATCGCCGCTGCCGATGCTTGATTCCACGCGCACGCTGGCCCGCGCCGCGCTGCGGTATGCGCTGGCAGGGTAAGCAGAAATATGAGGAGTGCATTGTGAAAGCAGTCAGGCAGGTTTGTCTTGCGCTGGTGATGTTGGTATGTGCCACCGGATGGGCGCAGACGAAATCGGGCGTTGCCGAGCAAGGCGTTTTCAATTTACACAAATTCGAGCAGCTGATTGGAAAAGAAACCTACACGCTGACCAGCACTCCAAATGAAGTGATACTGAAGTCCGATTTTAAATTCACCGATCGCGGCACTCCGGTGCCTCTGACTGCGTCGCTCACAATGGAGAAGGACCTTACGCCACAAGATTTTGAGATCAAAGGGAAGATCTCGCGCTTTTCTTCCATCGAGGATTCGTTGCATGGGCGCAGCGCGGGAGCGGTGACGATTCCGCCGGGCGAGAACTTCTTCGATATCCAGGGATACGCGCCGGTATCCGTGCAGATGATGCTGGTGCGCTACTGGCGGTCGCATGGCAGCCCAAAAACTCTCAAGACGTTGCCGCGCGGTGAAGTACAGATTCAAGACCAGGGCACAGAGACATTTACTTTCGGCAAGCGCCAAGTACAACTACACAAGCTTTCTGTTCGCGGGCTGATCTGGGGAATGGAATCGCTGTGGCTGGATTCGCAGGACCATTTGATTGCGCTGGTGAGCGTGGATGCCGAGATGGACCACTTTGAAGCGGTGGCTGAACCGTATGAAGATGGTCTTGCGACATTCGTAGCCGATGCTGCGCGCGATGGCATGGCCAACCTGGCGAAGGTAGCAGCAGGCTTTACGGCACAGCCTGCATCGGTGACGGCGATTGTGGGCGGCAGGCTGATTGACGGCACGGGCAAGCCAGCAATCGAAAATGCTGTGGTGGTTTTGAGAGACGGAAAGATTGCGGCTGCCGGCCCAGCGGCCAGCACTTCTGTCCCGGACGGCGCACAGATCGTGAACGCTGAAGGGAAGAGCGTACTTCCCGGTTTATGGGAGATGCACGCACATTTTGAGCAAGTGGAGTGGGGGCCAATTTATCTTGCCACAGGCGTTACCACGGCCCGAGATGTGGGCAATGAACGGGAATTTATTGTGGCCGCACGCGATGCCATCGCCGCTGGCCAGGGGATTGGGCCACGGCTGGTAATGGCAGGTGTAGTGGACGGCACCGGACCGTTCTCGCTGGGCGTGATTCGCGTAGACACACCCGAGCAGGCGCGAGAACAGGTGCAGAAATACAAAGCAGCGGGCTTTCAGCAAATCAAAATCTATAGCTCAGTGAAGCCTGAGATTCTAAAAGTGGTCACGGCGGAAGCTCATAGGCTGGGCATGACCGTCACCGGGCACATCCCGTTCGGCATGAACGCAATCCAGGGAATCGAAGACGGCATGGACCAGATCAACCATGTGGAGTATCTGACGCCCCTGATGGTGGACCCGAAATCGCACACCATTGATCCGGACGCGCCGAACGCGAAGAAAGTAATCAAGCTGCTGCTGGAGCATCACATTGTGCTTGATGACACGCTGGCTTTGATGGAAGTAATTCTGCATCCGCTCGACCATCCCATTTCTGGTTTCGAGCCCGGCATTTTGAAGGTGGCGCCGGAGTTGAAAGAAGGACTTGAGACGATGGGCGTGCCACCGCCGAAGGCTGAGCAGTCCGCCGCTACATTCCGCGCGATGGAAGCGACGGTGCGCGTACTGCATCAGGCAGGCGTGCCGATTGTTGCCGGAACAGACCAAGCGGTGCCGGGCTTTAGCCTGGACCGCGAAATTGAGCTTTACGTGCAGGCAGGTTTCACGCCCATGGAGGCGATTCAGGCAGCGACGCTTGTCCCG
The DNA here is from genome assembly GCA_036515395.1 of Candidatus Angelobacter sp. GTDB lineage: Bacteria > Acidobacteriota > Terriglobia > Terriglobales > Acidobacteriaceae > Angelobacter. Next base: position 6,822 of record DATBVH010000067.1, on the reverse strand, counting down.
GCGCGAGCCATGGGAATGGAAAAAGATTCAGGAACAATTGAGGCGGGCAAGCGGGCTGATGTGATTCTGGTGGATGGAAATCCGCTGGAAAATATCAGCGATATTCGCAAGGTAAGCGCGGGGTTTGCGGCGGGAAAAATGTATCAACCTGCGGCGCTGTGGAGTGCTGTGGGGTTCAAGCCGTAGAGGAGAGCGTTAGTCGCCCATCACGGATTCTTCTTCGCGGGCGGCCTCAATCTGCACCAGTTCAGGGCGCGCTACCGGATGGAAGGTAGTGTGAGATTCAAGGCCCTGCGGAGCGCGCCAGAAGTCGACGATTGAAGTCTGGTGAACGCACGAGATGGTACAGTTGGGCGCGCAGGATTTTTCGGTAAGAAATTCGCGGCGGATGTCCCCAACGGTATATTCAGCCAGCGGAGTTCCAGGATAGCCGCGCTGCTGAGAGCAATAATGCACCAGCCCGTTTTCACAAATATATAGGTAGCGTGAGCCGGCACGGCAGCGCCAATTATTCGGACGCCCCAAGGCAATATTGTTCTGGAACTGGTTGAACCGGGCATAACTGTGCTTGCCTAGCTTCTTCATCTCGGCAAAAACGGTTTGTGCTTCATGGTCGAGAGGCCGAAGCTGGCCGGTGCCGTCATGAATAATGCCGACCGTCGAGGTAAAGCCCAGTTCCACGGCGCGTTTGCCGATGGTGACGGCATCCCACTGTTCTTTTACCCCGGCGCCAATCACGGAGTTGATATTCACGTGGAACTCGGCATGTTCGCGCAGCCATTGCAGCTTTTTATCCAGAACCTTCAGAGATTTCTTTGAAACATCGTCCGGTTTGACGTTGTCGATAGAAATCTGAAGATGGTCGAGCCCGGCTTTATTCAGCTGCTGGATACGTTGCGGCGTTAAAAGATATCCGTTGGTGATCAGCCCGGTGATGATTCCGTGCGAGCGTATGCGGCGGATAATGTCATCGAGCTGCGGATGCAGCAGGGTTTCACCGCCGCTGATGGTGATCAGCGTGGTGCCGAGGGCCGCGAGCTTGTCCACGCGCCGGTACATCTCTTCCAGCGGCACGGGATCAGAAAAATCGTCGTACTCATTGCAATAGGCGCAAGAGAGATTGCAGCGCCGCATGGGAATGATGTGGACCTGAACGGGATGGTCGGTCGAAAGCAGACCCTTCGCGATCATTTTAAGTTCGCGAAAAGTACGGTGCGCGGCCTTGAGCCGGCGCCTGATCCTGAGTTTGAAGTCTGCCATGTATAAACTAGTTATTAGATCACAACCGGACAGATGCGGGCACCCACAACCAGTAAATGGTTGATTTTTAAGGCTAAATGGCCTGTTTTCTCAACCGAGTTCTAGAACAGCGACCTCCAGGCTGCACGGCCTAATACAAAAATGGCGAACACAACAAACATCGTTGTAATACCGGTGCCGGTAGAAGGTTTTCGATTGGAGGAGCTTGCGGCGAATCCCAATCCCAGCAAGGTCACCACCCAGAGGCTAAAGATGTCCAGACTTGAAGCGATCGCATAGATGAACTTATTGCCCAGCGGATCCATAAAAAAGCCCGGGTTGGTTGGCATGGGATTGGTGAGGTCAATTGTGTTCGGATCAGAGCTCGCCGCCAAACTAACCGTGAGCAACACCGTTGAAATTATCAAAGGAACAAAGGAATAAAAGACGACCGCCATGGCGCGCTGGAACGGGACTTCGGCGCCCAGCAGGAAATTGAAGACTGCCATAAGAATAGCGGCAATGATTATGCCGCCGATCAGGGTGAAAATTGGATAGACATAAAAGACCGCTTTGGTGATAGTGGCCTGCATGGTAATTCCCTTTTCGTGCTGCTCCGGAGTAAGTTGTTCCATGCGGCGCTGGGCGGAGGGCGATTTGTCAATTTCCTGTTGAACAAAGCGGGCCATATCAATTTTCTGGACCGCTACGATGCCGAAGATCATGATAAAAATGCCAGTCACGATCCATGGCACCCACCAACTGGGACTGCGCTTCAAGTCTTCAAACGTTTTTCTGGGTGCAATAAAAATATTAATGAGCCGTTGTGCTTGAGAAATGCCTGGACCAGTTGGTTCCGGAGCGGTTGGTTGCACGGGTGCGGCATACATCGGCGGCGGTGGAGGAGTGGAACCAGTTGGAGAGCTCATAAACCATCCTACGTGCGAGATTATTGAAAGTTACTGTTTCTTCTTGTGGATCTTGCCCCAGACACAATCAGCGTTCCCTGGCGAAATGTTGCCATCCGCGTTGAGGTAGCGGCCTTACTTTGCCATTGTCCCTCAGAATCTGTATTGCTGAGGAGTAATCTCTGCGGTTCCTGATCTCACCTATTTCAGTGATAGCAACGCCAGCGATGCGGGAGGGAATTTTGGCGCTCTTAGAGGCTGTGAAAAGGAGTTCATAGTCTTCTCCGCCGTGAAGCGCCAGCTCAAAATCGGTGCTTTTGGCAAGGGGAATCTTGTTAGACATAAGAATGGCAGCCACTCCACTTTCGTCGCAAATATGAGATAAATCGACAGAAAGACCGTCGCTTAGGTCGATCATGGCAGATGCAAGACGGTGTTTTCGCAGGTAGCCTCCCACTTCCAGCCTTGGAGTGGGATAAAAATTAGAGCTGGACTTTGTCGGCTTTACAGCATTTCCAGCAAAAAGCTCCTTGAGAGTTGCCGCTGAGCCGCCCAACGCCCCAGTGACGTAAACGCGATCTCCGGGGCGAGCTCCGGAGCGGAGAACAGCCGTACCGTATGGAACTTGGCCGCTGACAACGATATCGGCCGTGATCTGCGGGGCAGAAGAAACGTCGCCCCCTGCGAGTTGGACTTTGTAGCGGCGGGCCAAGGCCAATAGGCCGCGTAGGAAGCCGTTTACCCAAGCTTGCGGAAGATCGGCAGGAAGCCCCAAAGACAGGAAACATGCGAGCGGTTCGCCGCCCATGGCTGCAATGTCACTCAAACCGCGGGTGAGGCAGCGATGGCCTACGGCAGCGGCCGAGTGCCATGCACGGCGAAAATGCACGTCCTCAAGGCAGAGATCGGTGGTGACCAGAAGCTCAAATCCGGGCTTGAGCCGCAGGATGGCGCAATCATCGCCAATGCCCTTTTTCACGGCTTTGTTGACTGATGAGGCCGCAATCCGCCGGATTTGTTGAATCAAGCTTCTTTCTTTGATCATTTTTCTTTCTTCTTTGATCACGGACTATGGATTATTCGATTTTCATAACTATATAAGAGCTAAGGACTTACTCTTGCATCGGAGTATTGATCCTGGATTCGGCAAATGCAAATGATGCAAAACGGCTGAAATTGGCGCAGAAACGGAAGGACATGGCCATTCACCGGTCAAATTCAACCATTAGCTGCCTACCTTCGTTACTTCACTGAGGCTTTTACAGCGTTGACACAACCAGAGTGGCTTGTTAAGGTTATCCAACATTTCATAATTCTTTTAGCCGCCTCAACCTCCGACGGCGGCGCAAAGGGATTTTAACTGGTTTGAGGGGCCAGCACGGGTTTCGCGTCCAAGAGAGCGTACCAGCCGGACAACGCTCAGGGCACTTTGAATCGGGAAAATCACTAACAGGGAGTAAGTATTTTGCGTAAGCGTTTTTACATCATGTTGGTGGCAAGAAATGCGGAAGGGGAGTTGCTGAAAATCCCCGTCCCCATGCATTACCTGTACGTTTTTGTGGCCGGCGCCCTGATTGGCATGCTCACGATTACCGGCATGTTGGGTTCTTACACCCGCATGGTGGTGAAGACGCAGAAATTCAATCAGCTTCGCGACGAACAGAAAGCCCTGAAATCGCAATACTCTCAGCTTGAGCAGATCGCCCAGGAAAACGAGTTGCAGGCACAGTCCCTGAGCTCCCTGGCAGGTGAAGTTTCTTCACTCTACGGTCTCAAGCCTGATCCAGCTTTTGAAGATGACGATCCGGCTTCCGCATCGTTGCAGCAGTTTTACGCGCTGCGGAATTCGGCGATGACTGGCGCAGCTTCGGTCGGCATTGGCATGGGTGATGTGCGCGATACCAGCACGCGTGATTGGATGCGGCTGGCGCAGGCGCCTACGCTCTGGCCCGTCCAGGGAAGACTTACCGGATCTTTTGGCGAGCGCATTGATCCGTTCAGCGGCGAAGGAGCGTTCCATCGCGGCGTGGACATTTCGGCAGATTACGGCACTCGCGTCATTGCGCCGGCGGATGGTATTGTCCGCTTCTCTGACTTCATGAACGGCTATGGCCGCGTGGTGATGATCGATCATGGCAATGGCATCAGCACTGTGTACGGCCACCTTTCAGGGTTTGCTGTGAGCGCGGGACAGCTGATTCGCCGAGGCGATTCAATCGAATACGTGGGGCAGAGCGGACGCAGCACCGGTCCACATCTTCACTATGAAGTCCGTATCTTCAATACCCCGGTAAACCCGCATAAATATCTGCGATTCAGCATTAACCAGCAGGTGGCTTCAGGAGCCATGTAAGTTTAGATTTTAATCTTTGAAGATCACCAGGCAGCCCAAGACAAGGGACTGCCCTTTCTTTTGCATCGCGATCTTCAGGCCAAGTAGGCGCTCGTCCTAGGGCTTTGCGGATGTCGGAATCGCGCCTTGCGATTGAGCTTCTGACCAAATCTTCTTGAGAAGCGATTGCGGAATGGTCGCGGTGAAACTCGCCACATTTTCTTTTTGCGTGGCCTGCAGGCTGTCGAACGCCGCTTTGATGTCCTGGTCCGGCCCTTTGGTTTTGATGAACTGTCCTATGCTTCGCACCAGCGCCAGATGCGAATTGGCGGAATCAACGATCTGCCGTGCCTGGGCTTCGCTTTGCGCAAAGACATCGGCGCGCAGCAGCAGCGATCCGGTGTAGCGGAGCGAACCAACCGCGACCGCCTCGGCAGGAAGCGTGATGGCGAATCCGCCGGGAAGCTGAAGGTTATCCGGCTTGTTGGGAATGCGATTAATGAGCCATGCCAGGCTGCCAAGAGGAACATTAGAGTAATGGCTCAGCAGCACAGGACCAGCGGAAAGCTTCAATGATCTATCAATGATGCCGTGCATCGGTTCGGGTGAGACCATGTTCGTGATTGCAACTTTGCCCCCGTCTAGCAATGCGACGCGCACAGTGTGGCCCTCATGCGCAATGGAATAGATGGTGTAATTGCGATAAGGCTCACGCGCGGAAGAAAGAAGCTGCAAATAGTCGCGGAGACGATTTTGATCGAAATGGCCGATCAGGATTTCGGATGACTCAACATCGCGGCCATCAGGCGTGTCCCGGCGAGACATCGCGACTTCATCAATATCGCGTTCAGGCTGGATTCCGGTGCGGTCGATGAAATCTTTGTAATCGCCCTGCGGCTGCACTGAACCAGACTTGTTGAGATCGAATAAATGGACCGGTTTTAAGTTGGCGTAGAGGATCAGATCGCCTTCCGGGAGCAGGCGGGCAACTTCCGGTACCTGAGTAGTGTGGTGATAGATAACAAAGCCTACGGCTGCGGCGGCAACCAGCAAAGTGGCCAAAATCAGCAGTTTGCGATGCTTAAGCATGAAGTGATCAGTATAGATTAAGTCACTTTTTTGTGTTGCGAGGTGGCAGCAAGGGCAAAGTTCTTGTTAGAATATTGGTTGGAGCGGTACCACGCAGGTTACGTTTCCCCTGACAAGGCATTGTTCAAGGTGTTGCACGCCGATTACCGCTGTGCTAACTTATTAACTTTGTGCCCGGTTACGGGAGGTTTCGCTGGCGTAGCTCAGCTGGTAGAGCATCTGATTTGTAATCAGAGGGTCGGGGGTTCAAGTCCCTTCGCCAGCTCCAGATAGTTAAACGGGATTTTTCGGAAGCGCGTAAGCTGGACGCGTTTTTCGGACACAGCAGGCACTGCGCACACATAAGTAGTTTTCTACCGGAAGGCAAACCCACGAAGACTTCCCTGAACGTCAAAAATTGACGGTTTATGCGGAAGTATGTTCGCGCGTCCCTTGAATCGCGTTTGTCCTGTGGGGAAAAGCACCCGTTTGTGAGCCAGCAAAAAGAGCCGTGTGAAGCATTGAAGTGAGCGCCCATGCAGACGCGAACTCAATGCCAGGACGAAGCAGGCTCGGTTCAATGCACAGGTGACCGAGTGGTTAATGGTAGCAGACTGTAAATCTGCCGCTCTTCGGAGCTACGGAGGTTCGAATCCTCCCCTGTGCACCAGATTGTTTTAGCGCGAGTTGTAAATGCAGAAGCGTAAGCGTTTTTATGTGGCACTCGCGATTTACGCGGTCCTTGGCCTGCTGATCTGGGTAACGATGGAAGATGTTCCGTTGCCTGTTGGAAATGGTCATCTCGGTATCCGGTCACTGACGTTGATTGTGCTGGCGCTGTTTGCTGTTAGAACGGTTTTGCACTTTCGGGCTGACCAGATTCGCGGCGAGCTGGATGAAGAAGAAGTTTCGAGCTGATGTTGAGGCGCTTTGAAGGCGTGAGCGAGGCGTAGCTGAGCGGGAGCCTTTAGCCGAAATCCCGAGCGAAGCGAGGGATCTCTGACAGACATTGGCTAACAAAAGTTTTCGAGCTGATGTAGCTCAGTTGGTAGAGCACTCCCTTGGTAAGGGAGAGGTCACCAGTTCAATCCTGGTCATCGGCTCCAGATTGTTTGTTGGGTTGTGAATCGGTGTGTGGAAGGGTACGGCTTCAGCCGTGCCGCCAAGAGTCGTAGTAAAGCGCGGCTTTAGCCGCTGATGGCGGGAGTAACTCAGTGGTAGAGTCACAGCCTTCCAAGCTGTTGGTCGCGGGTTCGATTCCCGTCTCCCGCTCCA
>DATBVH010000066.1:0-3888 GCA_036515395.1 Candidatus Angelobacter sp. | reverse complement strand
CGCCCGGCGGGAGCATACCGAGTTCACGGCGCAGGCGGCCACTGGAACCGCCATCGTCACTTACGGTGACCAGCGCGGTGAGATCAGAGATGTAAGGACCATCGGGAGCAACTTCACCCGTTTGTACGGTGTATTGCTTGAGACCTTTGAGCAGAGTAGAGAGACCGGTGCCGCCGCCGATGGCAACAACACGAATCCCGCGAGCTGAGCGGCCGCGATTCTGCTCTGCTGGTTGCGGCATGAGCGTTGCGCTAGCGCTTCCTTTGGTCGAAGGTGGAAGACGGAAGATCGGTCGGCTCGGGATAGAGCAATTCAGTAAACCGAGGATCGTCAGCCATATTCTGGAAGTCAGAATCGTTGCGGGCCTGAAAGCGGTTCTGCGGATTCAGGCGGATGGATTCGCCAAGGTTCTTCAGCGAGCTTTCAACCTGTCCGGTAAGGCAATCAACCACGGCCATGCCGTAATAGGCAAAGTCTGCCTTGGGATTGCTCTTGAGGATTTTTTCCATGTGTGTACGGGCCTGATCAAACTGACCGCCGTTCAAAAGAGAAACGGCGTAATCGAAGTGCTCTTCATTGGTCTTGAAGCTGGTGGCGGAACCGGCCAGTTGCTGATTGCAGAGATTTAGGTGGACACGAGCGCGGTCCATAAGCTCGCGATTGCCTGCAGCGAGAATCTTCTCAAGCAAGCCTTTGGCCTTTTCAAATTTGTGCTCCTGCATGGCCTTGACAGCAGCTTCATAATTTTGCACAGCCTGTGTAAAACCAGGATCTTCCCTGTATGCGGGCTTTGGCGGCGGAGCAGGTGGTTTCTTCCCAGACATCTTCGTTCTAGTCCTAATAGGTTTTTGATTCAAAGGTTTAGCAGGCGAACGTTTAACACTTCCTGCCAGTTTCTTCTTCATTCTGTTGTTTCCTTACGGCTCGGGTCAGAATAGCGACGAAAACAGGCTGTGGAAATCGGAAGAATCGGCTATCCCGCCAGCGACAGAGCCGCCCAGGGGTGCAGCCCTTTATACGCAGAAAAAACGCATGCGTCAACTGCACCAGGAAGTATGCATCTTTAGTTTACCGGCTCTGGATTTTGAAGATCCAGCAACTTGAAGTCACCGCGCAGAATGCCATCACGAATCATTTTTGCGGACCATCCCTTTTTGGACTGGCGATAAGAATAAAGCGATTCCTGCATGCAGGTGCCGCAGTTGGCGCCATGCGTACCCTCAAAGCAGCTGCGCAGGCTGGCGTGGCCATGGTTGCGGTCACAATAGCAATAGCACGGCATCTGGTACAGAACAGCACCGGCCCTGGCGGCAGCTTTGTACGAAGCCACCTGCGCCGGGGCAATCATGCCCTCCTCGGCAAGTTGTTTTTGCGTGAGAATGGGCGGCAGCGTGGCACCGGCCTTGGGAGGTGCGGGATGGAACGCCGGGATCTCAGCGGCCTGGTTCGCGAACTGTGCATGCGTCATGCCGGCCGTAAGAAGAACAGTGAGCACACTTAGAAAATGCTTCATATTCCGGCTATTTTACTCCAGAATGAAGATTCACTGAAATAGGATCACGCGCGCCCAATCTACGTATAATCAGGAAACAGGAGCTGATCTCAAGTGGAGACGCCAGAGCAGGAGACAATTCAGGTCCAACCGGAACCAGCAGAGCCTGCGCCGGATTCCAGCGTCCTGAGGACACTGCGCACATGGATGCGCGATCTGTTGCTTTGTATATTAGTTTGCTTCTTCATCATTGTGTTTGTTTATCAGCCGGTAAAAGTCGAAGGCGGCAGCATGGAGCCGGGCCTGGAAGACCAGGAGAGGATCGTCATCAACAAGCTGGTGTACCGGGTTGAGAGCATTGAACGCGGCGATATTATTGTGTTCCGCTATCCGCGCGATACGCAGAAAAGCTTTATCAAGCGCGTAATTGGATTGCCCGGCGACCATATCCATATTGCTTATGGACACGTTTACGTGAATGACGAACAACTGGCTGAGCCTTACGTGCCTTCAGACTACCTGGATGCCCGCTCCTACTCTGACTTTGTGGTGCCCAACAATTCCTACTACGTGCTGGGCGACCACCGCTCCATGTCGAATGACAGCCGAGCATTTGGCCCGGTAATGCGCAGCTACATCTATGGCAAAGCCGTCTTTGGCTATTGGCCCATGGAGAAGCTGGGAATCCTGCACTAACACTATGTTTAAAAAGCTACAGGTTGCATTGATCCGCAAATTCGCTCGTAAGCGCCTGGGCAAAGACATTGCTCCACTGCAGACAATAGCAACACACCCTGACGTACTCATTCCTTATGCCAAGTTCAGCATGGCGCTGGATAAAACCAATCTCGTCCCGGCAAAGCTGAAAGTCCTGGGGCAGATTCGCGCGGCCAAGCTGGTGGAATGTCCTTTTTGAATCGACATTAATTCTGCCGGCGGCAGACGAGCAGGCCTGAGTAACGATCAGATCCGCAACCTGAACTGGTACGCGGGAAGCGACCTATTTTCTCCCGACGAAAAACTGGTCCTGGAAATGGCGGACGCCATCACGGCCACGCCGGCGAAGGTGACTCCCGAATTACGCGACCGGCTGCAACAGCGGTTCTCTACGCCGCAGTTGGTGGAATTGGCCGCAGCGATAGCGTGGGAAAATTATCGAGCGAGATCGAACCGAGTATTCGGCTTTGAAAGCGAGAATTTCTACCAGCCGAAGTCCTGACGTATATTCGCGTCAGCGCAGCTCGATTTGAGCTGCAGCCCTCGATTTGTCGCCAAACCTAGACAGTGTTCGTGAATCCAATGGAACAAAGGATTTACGACATGCGCGCCAGCAATCTTGCATTAGCCCAACCTCGCCCCAGAACCCTCCATCTAGAACAAGTTTCGCCGGAGGCCAGACGTTGCCGCCGCAAGTTTCTTCACTTCTTCCCCGAGGGTTTCGAGGATGAAACGTATCTCGCGTGGGAACGCGATTACAAATGGAATGCCAACCGTGAGTGGGACCGCATGCTGAATCAGGCCTCCTACTCAGCATTGCTGCGCGAAGGCGACTACGCAGAGGTGGCATTGCGCGCCGTGAGGATTGAAGCACGGACCAACCTGATCTTTTCATTCGAGAAGATGGCGCTGCGCGATGCGGTGAAGCCTCCCGAAGGCGCGCGAATGTTTGCCACGGGTCTGTATGACTTTCTCCACGGAAAAGGAAAAATGCAGGAGCGGTTTGAGCGATGGTGCGATGTAGTGGCGAGGCTGCCGCGCAAACAGACACGCGTTTTAACGTGGCCCATTGTGACGGTGTTCGGCTTTCTGGCGCAACCGGAAAAGCATATCTTCTTAAAGCCCAATGTAACGCGGACCGCGGCCCACGAATATGGTTTCCCATTTCATTATCGATCACGGCCGGAGTGGCGGACGTATGCGAACTGCCTGGAGTTTGCTGAAGCAGTGCGCGGCGATCTTGCCGACCTAAAGCCGCGGGACATGATCGATTTGCAATCTTTTATTTGGGTGCAAGGATCCAGCGAATACGACGAGTAGGACTCACTATTCACAACGCAAAGAGATCATAGGATCAATGCGGGCCGCGCGCCGCGCAGGAATATAGCTGGCGATAAGAGCAACTATCGTCAGCAAGATGGCAATGCCGCCGAATGTGAGCGGGTCAGTCGATTTAACCCCAAAGAGCAGGCCGCTAACCAATCGGCTGAAAGCAAACGCCGCTATCAAGCCAATCGCTACGCCGGCTAAAGCCAGAGTCATACCTTGCTTCACAACAAGCCTGAGCACGGTGCGCTGAGTAGCGCCGAGCGCCATGCGGATACCGATTTCCCGCGTTCCCTGACTGACCAGGTAAGCCATAACGCCATAAATGCCGATCGCCGCGAGCGCAAGAGCAA
>DATBVH010000065.1:0-7935 GCA_036515395.1 Candidatus Angelobacter sp. | reverse complement strand
GCAGCCGCTGACTTCCGAATTCGGAAATGTAAACTTCTCCGTTCGCGCCTATAGCAAGGGCGGAAGGCATCTGCAGACGCGCTGATCTTGCCGGAATAGGTTCATCTCCAGGATCCTGTTTGCCTCCGCCGGCAAAGCGGGTGAGAAGACCCGTCTTGAGGTCGACTTGCCATACGTGGTTGGAAATATTGTCGGCTATGTACAGCATGCGCCCGGAATCTACAGCAATGCCTTCGGGCAAAAGCAGGTCGGCCTCTGTGGCAGGAATCCCTTCACCACTGCGAGTACCGCCACCAGCAACGGTAGTAATAATTCCAGTAGCCAGATCAACGCAACGAACACGTCGGGTTCCATAATCCGCGATGAACACCTTACCCGCGGAAAACACTACGTCGCCGGGAACCGAGAGCAGAGCTTTGCGTGCGGGCCCTCCATCGCCCCAATCACCAGTGCCGGCAATGGTCTTGATTACATGTGTTTTTGCATCAACCCGGCGTATGCGGGCATTGAGAATATCAGCGATGAGTAAATCTCCGCTTGCACCTACCCAGACTCGGCCTGGACTCCAGAGCCGCGCAAGATTGGCCGTTCCGCCATCACCTGCAAAACCTTTTTCACCGGTACCAGCCACGGTGGAGATGATGCCCGTACCAACGTCAATCTTCCTGATGCGATGATTACCGACATCTGCAAAATAAACATCCTGATTAGGAGCAATAACCACGCCTTCAGGGAAACTAAGTTCGGCTGCGGTAGCCGCTTCACCATCCCCGCTGAATCCAGGCTTGCCGGTACCCGCGAAGGTCCGTATCTGACGTGTCTTGGAATCAATGATAAGAAGGCGGTGAGAAGGACTATCAGCTACATAAACATTTCCAGTATGGTCCACCGCGATTCTGGCCAAACGAAGGAACCCAGCAGATACCGCCGGTGTCCCTTCGGCGTTTGTTGCAATCATTCCTGTTCCGGCATAGGTGTCTATGATTCCGGTCCGCATATCAACTCTGCGGATCCGGCGATTGACCGTGTCTGAAATAAATAAATTGCCCTGCGAGTCCAGCGCGATGCCTTCAGGGAAATGAAGATTGGCAGAGGTAGCTAGACCGCCATCTCCGGAAAACCCACGCTCTCCTGTACCCGCAACTGTGCTGATGAGACCGGTAGCATGATCTACGCGCCGTACTCGATTGTTGTAGGAATCTGCGATAAAGAGATCGCCTACGGCATTGAATACCGCGAATTCCGGGCGGGCAAGCCGGGCTTTGTCTGCTGGAATGTTATCGCCGTTGTATCCAGCCTCGCCGGTACCGGCGATTGTACGGATAATTCCGGTCTTTTTATCAATGCGGCGGACACGGTGGTTGCCGAAATCCACGACTACTACGTCGCCATTGGGAGCTTCAGTTACACCACCGGGAAGATTGAATCGCGCCAGGGTGGCAAGCCCATGATCCCCAACATCGCCGCCACCGGCCAAGGTATCAATGATGGCGGTTGGACTATCAGATTTCGCCTCAGCATGCGCAGGAAGCGTGCGCATCAATGGCAGAAAAACAAAAGTGAGTGCGCTAGCCTGAACAAGCGCACTCAAGCCGACTCGAACCATCCAGCACATTGCGTTTCCATAGCGCGTGAACATTGGACCGAGGGCCTCCCCAAGTAAATAATTGGAGGCGCTGATATCAGTGCCTCCAATTTTGATTGCAATCCCTGATCGAGTCGGAATTAGATTCTTTCCGCAACGTTCAGGTCTATCTTTACGATCTCGACTCCCGGCTTTTCTGATTCATCAAAGAGCATCCGGGTGCCGTTGCTGCTGAAGTGGCCTTTGCCGCTCAACAGAGGCAGGCTGAGTTTTCCTTTTTCCAACTTGCCGCTGACCTTGCAGTCAGAGAACTGTCCGGCGACGGCTAGAGGAGCATGGGTGGTCAGCTTGCTTGACGGGGTGTAGAGGTCGACATAAAGATCAAAATTGGAATTAGCATTCTCGTTCCAGTTGATCTTTCCGCGTGAAAAGTGGTCACGATCACTGAAGGTCTCGGTGAACATGACGTCGCCTAGGAGTTCGCTGTGGCCACGAAGCGCCAGCATCATGACTTCCATGTTGGTCTCAGGGCTGCTGCCGGGCTGCGCATGGTGATGGATTTCGCCAGGACCGCTGATTTCAACGGTTTCCACTTTATCGCCCGAACGCAGTTGAACGGTGCCTTTAATAAAGCTGCGCTCAACAGCGGCCGGCAGAACGGCATACGCCATGTGCGACTTGCTATAGAACCAGCCATTTACGGCGCCATCCTGGTCCAGGAGGGCAATTGGAATTTCCATGCCACGGAAGGTGTTCACACCTGTGGGCGTGCCTTCAAACTTTATCGGCGGAATGGAGTTGATTCTTCCTCTTACCGGGACTGCAGTTTCATTGTAGAGGATGCCCTTAGCAGTCGTCATGAGAACCTTGCGCTCTACAACGAAGTCTGCGGGAGCTTCTTCAGCGGCATCATCCTTGCTTTCAGCCTTTTTCGCGTCATCGGACTTTTTGTCTTTCGAATCCGAGCTCTTCGACTCTTTGCTCTTCTTGGAGTTCTTGGAATCCTTAGAGGTAGTCGTGTTTTCGTTCTTGTAGCTTACGGGAACCAGCTCGCTCTTCGGGCGCTCCGTGATGGTGCCGAGCGACCGGAGGTCTGGATGTTCGGCAAGCATAATCGGCGACTTCAAAAGATAGCTCTCGCCGGTCAGTTCGGACTGGGTGAGTTCGATATCGATCTGTTGGCGTCCATCCGGCAAAACGCGCCGTCCGTATCCTTGCATGGGCCATTTCGGGACCGTAACCGGTCCGATGAAAGTGACTTCTTCGCTCCGGCCATGAGGGTCAGGGCCGAATACAACTGAAGAGTTCGCGATCAAGTACACAACGTCCGGTTCCTGCCCCAGACGGTCAAACAGGGCTGAAGCCGGCATAGGAGTAGCAGGTGCGGCCGATGAAGACCCAGTCGGCGTGCCCGGCGTAGCCGGCGCATTGTGGTCAGCAGCTCTTGCAATCACTACAAAAGCGCAACTGTAAAGGAGGGCTGCAGCTAATACCTTTTTCACATTTTTCATAGAAACCTTCTTTCTCCATTCAATGAGACAGGCGCGGCTAACGCACGCCGTCCGTGAGTATCTGAAAGAATGCACAAAGATGTCTTCTTCAGGTTTGCGCAAATGCATTTTAAAAATCAGATTTTGTCTGAGCATCCGCGCAGACGGAAATTCACGCTGGTAGAAGAAGAATGTGAGCAAATTAGGAGAAGACGCGCCGGGGCCATCCAGACTAGACTTTCCCGGCTGGAGGTATCCCATGATGCTGAAACTGCTGAAAGCAAGAACTGCCTGCTATTTTCTGCTGTTGATGCTGTTCACTTCGGGAAGTGGTAAAGCACAGGTATGCGCGAGCTGTCCATCCTTTGTAAAAGACCCGCCACCGGCTGTAAAAAATCTGGCGAGTCTGGCAGGCTGCTGGGTAGGAAAAGGCCCGCGTGGTCTGGCCGCGAAGGTCACCTACGAGCTTGGAAGTGACAAAACTGCCCTTCTGGAGACCATCTGGATCGAAAAAAATCCCACTATGTATACCATGTATTACCGTGATGGAAACGTGCCTATGGCGCACCATTTCTGCTCTTACGGGAATCAACTGCAGATGAAGGCCGAAGCATCGGACAATCCGGGGATTTTATCCTTTCAATTGGCAGGCAGTTCTAACCTGCCTAACCATGACATGAACCATGTGTTCTCTATCAAGTTTACTTTTCTTGGTGCTGACCGTTTTGATGTGCTATGGGGCCTGCATCATAACGGGCGTGATATACCGCAACTCTATCATTTCACGCGCGTATGGAACGGTTGCGCACAGAGATCCGATGAGTGGTAGCAGTGGCCGCCCTAGTGGAAAGAAATATTTCTCTCGATACTTTGGAAACGGAAGCTCTAGTCCGGGGGGAAAATCTCTGTCGCGTTTTCGGGTCAGGCGTGGACCGGATCACAGCCGTGCAGAATGTGAGTCTCGACTTTTTCAGACATCAGTTTTGCGCCTTAGTGGGACCTTCTGGTAGCGGCAAATCAACACTGTTACAGCTTCTGGGTGCCCTAGATATGCCCACCGCGGGGAAAGTGTGGATCAAGGGACAACTGCTTTCGGATTTTTCAGAAACCCAACTATCAGACTTGCGGCTTCGCGAAATCGGTTTTGTCTTCCAGAGCTTTAATCTTTCTCCGGTGCTTTCAGCGTGGGAAAACGTGGAGTTCCCGCTGTTGTTCCGACGCGAGCTCGGTGCACGTGAAAGACGCAGCAGGGTGGCTCGCGTCTTGGACAGTGTAGGACTGGCGGACAAGTCGCACCGCAGCCCTCATCAACTTTCCGGAGGCGAAAAACAGCGTGTGGCCTTAGCACGTGCTTTGGCGGGGCAACCTTCTCTTTTGTTGGCTGATGAGCCAACTGCGAACCTTGATCATGATTCTGGAACTGCCGTGGTTCATTTAATGAAACAGTTGACGCGGGAGCATGGGGCCTCTTGTATCTTCGCGACGCATGACCCTGAGCTAATGGGCTTGGCAGATCGGGTGATTGAAATACGGGACGGCATGATTGCAGGTGAAGCAATTACACCCGATCCATTATCACGGGAGCGACTGTCGTGAAGCTCTTTTTTGCCCTGGCCGTGCGGAACCTCTTTCGCAATCGATTACGCACCGCTGTATCACTCTTGTCTATTGCCTTCGGGTGCGCTGCGCTGATTGTCAATTCAGGAATAGTTTTCAACATATTCAGGGAACTCAGAGAAGATGCTATCCATGGTCGCCATGGGCATTTGCAAATCTATCGTCGGGGATACAGTGATGGACACATGATGGACCCCGAGCGCTACATGATCGCGCAAAGTGAGGCAGACCAGATCATCCGGATTGCGCAGAGAGATCCTCGTGTGATGAGGGCGACGCGCAGGCGCGAGTTCACCGGGTTGGCCTCGAACGGCGGCCGTCAAGCTCCTTTTATTGGTATTGGCGTTGAAGCGGCTGACGATTACGAATTCAGCAAACACACTACCTTGGTTGCGGGTTCGCAGTTGTCGTCCAAAACTGGCTATGGCATTCTTGCCGGCAAAGGGCTGGCGGAAAAGCTGAATTGCCATCCAGGTGACGACTTAAGTCTGGTGAGCACGGCGACTTCGAGTCAGATGAACTCAGTGCATGTCCGCGTGGAAGGCATCTTTGAGGGAGGATTGAAGGAATACGATGACTGGACGATAAAGGTGCCCATTCCGGTCGCTAACCAACTCCTGCTCGACGACAAGACCGAACAGATTGTCCTGCTGCTACATTCCACGGCCGAGGTGAAGGCGGTGGAAGCGGACCTGCAAAAAGCGTTCCGCGATGATGGACTGGATCTGGAAATCCGGACCTGGAACCAATTAGCTCTTTTTCATAACCAAGTGGTCAGCCTATTCGGCCGGGAATTGGATGTGATTGCGTTGATTGTGGCCACAATCGTCATCTTGGGCATCAGCAATGCTGTTGGCATGTCCATTGTGGAGCGCAGGATAGAACTTGCAACTTTCCGTGCTGTCGGCGTACGCCCCAGGGCCCTGGCCGCGCTGTTAGTCACGGAATCGGGTTTTGCCGGCGTGATCGGAGCGCTGATTGGTGTGCTGTTTGCAATTGGAATTGCGCGTGTGGCAACGGCAGTAGGCATTCCCTACCCATCGCCACCAGGGTCTACCCGTCCTTTCCGTGGGGGCATTGATCTGGCCATATCGACATTATTCAATTCGTTTATTATTTCCGTTGCCGCCACCATGGCAGCGGCTCTCCTGCCAACCTGGCGCGCGGTGCGGGTTTCCATAGCGGACACCCTGCGAAAATCGTAGGATTTGATCATGTCGCAATTTCGCTCCGGTCTGCTTTTCGCTTCGATGTCTATGCTCATCGCACTTTGCGTGTCTTCCCTCGCTGGAGAACGCGGAGAAGAGATCATGGCGAAAGTGAATCAGCGGTTCCGCGGCTCGGATTCGCGGATGATCCTGGAGATGACTTTGTGGGACACCGCCAGACAGAAGACCTTTCACAAAAGCATTGTGATGGAAAGAAAAAAGTTCGGTCCCGCCTATCGCAGCGCATATTGGGTCACCGCTCCGGAGCACGAAAAGAAGATCGCCCTCCTGCTTTCCGAAGACCGATCGCCTTCCGGAATGTGGATGTATTTTCCCGGAACCCAGAGTGTGACTGAAATTGCCAGCAGAGGCTTTCCTGCCTTGGCCAGCGATTTCAGTTGTGAGGATCTCTTCGAGCAGGTTCCACTGGCAAACTTTCAGTTCCGCCTGCTGGGCCAGGAACGACAGGGATCTCTCCTATTGGCGCGGGTGGAGATGGTCCCGGCCACGGATCGTCTCAAGAGCGAACTGGGATTCACAAAATCAATCGGCCTGGTGCGTCAAGACATCGGAATGATTGTCCATGCAGATTATTTCGACGAGAAGGGCGTAATCTTCAAAAACTTTACAGCCGACGAAATCGGACAAGTTCAGGGAATCTGGACCGCGCACCGGCTCATAATGGAAAATCTTCGTGCACAACACAGCACAGAAGTCAGGGTCCTTGATGAGGACCATTCTCGAATTTCCAATACAGACTTTTCTCCGGAAACGCTGGGCGCGAGCTTTGACCGAGTGACCATCGCCAGTCGTAAGACAGGCCGATAGTTTTTATCACGAACCGCACTGCACCTAAAGCAGTAATCCTGCCAACTCTCGGGTGGTATTGAAAATGGCTTTTCCACAGACTTCAAAAAAACGGTGCGCGATTATTTAAATCGCGCACCGTTTACTTCCTGAAAATTAAAGCAAGGGCTACTGAAGCGTTGAGATTACTTTGCAGTTGCTGAGAGTGTTTTCCCGTCTGCAGCGGCTGGATGCAGTTTCGATGCCGTGGCTGCAGTTTTTCCCTTGTAGCTCGAGCCTGGCAGGCGAAGAACGCCAATCCGACGCGGATCTGCGATATAGAGCTGTCCTTTGATGGTGGCTTCAAGATCGGAGAAACGCGACTCCAGAGGGAGCGCTTTATAGATCACGCGGTTCGTGCCATCTCGTGAAACCAAATGGATGGACTGGTCAACGCGGTCGGCATAAAGCAGTTCCTGCTGCATGCTGATGCTAAGCCCGGTAATCGAAATAGTCCAGTTCAGGGCAGCGTTGCCGAGTGGAGCATCCGGGTCAGGAAGATACCCGTGCGCCACCGTGGAAATAAGACCAGATTGTCTATCCACCTTGCGAATCCGTTGATTCAAGGTATCCACAATAAAGAGGTTGCCGGCCAGGTCAGTCTTCACCTCTGTGGGAAATGCCAGCTCGGCATCCTGGGCTTTGCCGCCATCTCCGGAAAACCCCATCTTTCCATTGCCTGCGATGGTTGTAATTTCGCCAGGGCCAATTTCAGCGCCCATCAGATAAATCGGGGAGGTGCCGCGGTTAATTGCCCGTACGCGATGGTTGCCGGAATCAGCAATAAACAACATGCCAACCGGGTCTGCCCACACGCCTGAGGGAAGATTCAATTCAGCTTCTACCGCGGTACCTCCGTCACCGCCAAAGTGGCCAACGGCCAAAGCTCCAGTGGCTTTGGGGTCGCGCGGGAGCATGGCCAACGGAATACTTTTAGGTCCCACGCCGGCAACGGTACGCACGATTCCATCTTTGAGAGAAATCGAGCGTATCCGATAATTCATTGTGTCAGCAACAAAGAGCTCGCCGGTCCTCTCGTCCAGTGAAATCGAGGAGATATAGTTGAACCAGGTATTGAGCGCCTTCTTCCCATCACCGTTAAATCCAAACGAGGGGCCACCCGCAATTACCTCGGCGGCGCCGTTGGGATTTACCCGCAAAATGGTGTTCGATCCGCGGTCGGCAACAT
>DATBVH010000064.1:0-3830 GCA_036515395.1 Candidatus Angelobacter sp. | reverse complement strand
TTTCATGCTGAACATTGGTCTGGAATGATGCTTCCGGAGAGATGTGCCGCACCACTGGAATCTGCTCCTGCAAATGCTGCACATCGTCAATAGTGAAACGCACCTGCACGCCTGCTTTGGCGCCACCTGCCTGCAAGGAAGTTCGTCCGGGAAAAACCCCCATCATCTGCATGCCGAAGTTTGAGAAGATCGCGGTGATCGCTCGTCCAAATCCTGCGCCGTAGGCCAGCAGGATCACTACCGTGGCAATGCCCCACGCCATGCCCAGCATCGTCAGCGCGGTGCGACGGCGATTGTGCTTGATGGACGAATATGCCTGCCCTAATAAATCGTGGATCATCTGGCTATTCCCTTCTCAACGCTTCCACCGGCTGCAATAGTGAAGCCTTCCGTGCCGGATACAATCCCGCAATAATGCCCGCAATCGAAAGTGACCCCACCGCCACTGCCGCCGATGCCGGCACAATATGCGGCAGATCGAAACCCGGAGGGGTTGGCAGCTGGGACAAAAGCGCCATCACCCCCGCCGTTATTGCAATGCCAGTGCCACCGCTTAGCGCAGTAAGAAATGCGCCTTCCAGAAAAAACTGCATCAGAATCCGCCGATTCGTCGCACCCAGCGCTTTCATCAATCCAATTTCGCGAGTGCGCTCCGTCACTGATACCAGCATGATGTTCACAATTCCAATCGCGCCCAGCACCAGCGTCACCATGCCAACGCCGCCCAGGAAAATATCCATGCCGTCAAAAATCTTCCCGACGGTATCCTGCGTCTGCACCGTGTCCCAGCCCTGAAAAGCGTCTTTATTGTTTGCATCAAAGCCGTGATTGCGCGCGATGATTTTGTGTACTTGCTCTACCGCGCCCGCATGCTTGTCGCGGCTCACCGGCTTTAAGATCAGGTTGCCGATGTCATCCGGCGTGTGCTCATTCTTCATGGGGAAATACTGATGCATGGTGGTGAAAGGAATATAGACCCGCACGTTGTTCAAGTTATTTTCCTGCCGCCCAATGTTGGCCAGCACGCCAATCACTTCAAAGCGAATCCCATTCAGCAGAATGGTGCTGCCAATGGCCGGCCGGCCGGGAAACAAGTTGCGCATCATCTGAAAGCCCAGCACGCAGACCTGGCGCTTCTGCTCTTCGTCGGATTCATTCAGCCAGCGACCTTCACCCTGCGGCAAAAAGCGGATGTGATTAAAGTTCGGCTTACTGCCGCTTACGAACCCGCTGGCCGTGGCAAAATCACTGACGGCGCGAATATCGCCGCGGCCCACCACTGGCGCTACTTCGCCCACCAGCGTGGCTTCATTCCTGATATCGAGGTAATCCTTATAGGTCAGGTAATAACTGCGCTGCTCCTGCGTCTGTCCTGCGACCACCGGAATCTGCCCGCCCCAGACAAAAATCACGTCCTCGCCGATCGTCGCCATGTTCTTGCGCTGTCCGGACCTGAACCCTTCACCTACGCCCACCAGAAACAGCAACGATCCCACGCCCCAGGCAATGCCAAACATGGTGAGAAATGAGCGCAGCTTGTGCGCCCACAGTATGCTCAACACCTGCCCGATCGTGTCCAACGCCATTCTCATCTGTGCGGATACCCGTTTCTACCTTGCCAATTCCGATTGCTGCTTAGTAATACGGCTGGAAAGCCACTGTGGTTCCAAGCTTTTAGACGGCCAATAGGCCGAATTGTCCCTGAAGAATCAGGGAGGGGTTCGACCCTATAGGAGAACGCTCGTCCCAGCTATCTTTGCGGAAGGCCCTGCTGGTAATGCTCGATTATGTTGCGGATCGCCACCGCGTCTGCTTTGCTATGGCCGTGGCTCAGAATCGGATTGCTCCCCCCGGTCGAATCAATCCGGATGTCCGACCACAGCATTCCCGTGCTGATCAACACCGAAGCTACCTTGGTAATGGGAATGCTTTCCTCTGAGCTGCCAAAGAAACGCGGCTTGATCCGCAAAACGCGCTCCGGACTTACTTCTATGCGGGTGGGAAAAAGAAAATTGCCGCGGGTCCAGCGGCTGGCCTTGAAAACCCTGCTTGCGGTGGACGTAAAAGGCGCGGTCGACATGCCTTTATTTTATCGCGAGCTGCTTGGAATGACCGGTCTTAATGTGCTTTGGCAGGATTATTTGCTTCTGCTTCCTGCAATGCCTTCTTCTTGCGCCGACTCAGGATAAATGGACGACGCCTACGCCGCTCCACTCTCTTATCAATCTTCTTCCAGAAGCCCCAGAAGTAATCCACCGCAGAAATCAATGACACGGCCACCATGAACCATATGGCCATGCGCGCCACCAGATCCACGTCAAGAACAAAGGAGAATACCCGCAGGTTGAAATACCACGTATCCCAGCGCAGGGCCAGGATAGTAGCCACTACGGAAACGATCTGCACCACCATCTTGAGCTTGCCTAGTTCACTGGCTTCAATGGTAAAGCCCTCGGCTGATGCAATGGATCGCAGGCCGCTGATCAGGAATTCCCGCCCAATGATGAGCACCACTACCCATATATTTACGATGTCCGGGCTTAGGCGCAGCAGGGTGATGAAGCATGCGGCAATCATGAGCTTGTCTGCCAGCGGATCCAGCAGCATGCCCATGGTAGTGATCTGGCCGCGGCGGCGCGCCAGGTATCCATCCAACCCATCAGTAATTGAAGCTAGAATAAAGATGCCGGAGGCCAGAACTACGCGCAGGGTCTCTTCTTTGGCGCTTTTCCCGCTGAAGTAAGGCGTCGTAAGCACCCATATGATCAGTGGGATAGCGGCAATCCGCGAGAGCGTTATGTAATTCGGCAGGTTCACAGGAGGAAACGGGGACAGCCGGGCCTTTCGGCTGCCCTGATTATCCTTGGATTTGGCTTCAAGCGCAAACTTAACTTTTGCGGCAGAACCCTCTATTTCCTTCTATTTCTTGCCGCCAACCGTATTCAGGCAGCGGGTATAGAGATCCAGCAGGTGGGTGGCATAATCTTCAGATTTGTTTTCCACCGCGCCGTGGAACCCGGCCCCTGAGGCAACGGTCTTTCCAACGTTGGTGGTGGCAGCGATAAATTTCATCAGGTCCAGGGCAATATCCTCATTGCGGCGCGCGCCGACGATTCCTGCTAGCGGGTCCATGAATCCTCCAAGAAGAATGCAAAATTCTATTGTAATTGTGTTTCACATCCCGAGCGTAGCGAGGGAGCCCTATCGTCAATTGAATGTAGTCGTTCGGCCAGAGAGTCTCTTTGACTATCGTTGCGGATTATCCAGTAAGCCACGTGCTCGAGACAAAGCTAATGGCCAAGAGCTAATAGCCAAGAGCTGCTTTACTCATATGCCAGCGCATCAATAGGATCTTTCTGGGCCGCCTTGAATGCCGGATAAATCGCTCCCAGCATCGCCCCACCGATGGCGATTAACGCGGCATATGCGGCCCACTTCCAGGTAATCGGCATCACGCGCAACGTTGGAAACTGGTGCACCAGCCCGACCTGGCCAACTGTGCTGATCAGGTAACCCACAAGGATTCCGGATACCGCCAGCAGCAGTGTCTCTCTCAGAATCACCCGCACCACGTAGGACTTGGACGCGCCCAGCGACTTCAATATCCCGATCTCCCGCGTACGCTCCATTACCGCCGTGTACATCGACTGGAAAATCACGATAAAGCCGATGATCACAGCTATCCCAATTACGATCTTGATGAACAGGTTCAGCCCGGGAATCTTGTCCGCCGAGGTCGCGGCCAGCCATTGGCTGGTGGAAAGAATGTTGTAGCTCTCCATGCCGGGAATTTTCTTGAGCTGCTCAACCACTGCATCGGCATTGATCGG
>DATBVH010000063.1:0-3449 GCA_036515395.1 Candidatus Angelobacter sp. | reverse complement strand
GGCGTCATACTCATGCTTGCTCACCACTTTATGCAGGGCCGGGAAGAGCACCGTATCTTCGCGCGCCTCGTGCGGCCGATACATGCGATTGAATGCCGCCAGCGACGTACGCAGCGTTTCGTTGTCCGCGCTCTTGGCTGCCGCCGTGATTCTTTCTGTCAAGCGCCTTCCCATGGCGTGCTGCGCCCGCAGGTTTGTGGTCAGCTCAATCAGTTTGCCCGCCTGCTCAAAGCGCGGAAAGATGTGGTCTTCTTCCAGCTTCTCGTGGTAATCCTCAATAAAGTTCTTGATAATGCCGGCCGCGTTGCTCACCACTGCGGGATCAAATTTCTCATTGGCCTGGATGCGCCGGAGAGTTTCGTCATAAATCAGCAGAACGCGATTGAGCACTCCATGCTCGCGCATCAGGTCTTCATTGGTGGAAACGTCTTCTTCGGCTTCCTCTTTTTTCCTGGTGGGTTTTTTCGGGGCCTTCTGTTGAGCCAGCGCTGAAAGTGGTACCACCAAGGAAGATCCGGCCACTGCGGAAGTTCCAATCAGAAAATCACGGCGAGATGTTTTCATTGTTCGGGTCCTCAATGGGAATGCGCATTGCCTTTGGGGCGCACCCGTAAGAACAATATAACTCCCACAGGATGTCGCGAGTAAATAGGCGTTAGAAAATCAGGCTTGCCGTAGAACGTAACCTGAGCGCCAACAGCGGTTGAAATGCCTGGGATCATTGGGAAGTCGCGGTCATATCCCGCGGTGTAAGCCTGTATGCGGGCAAGGAAGTGCTCATCGAAGTCTGGCGGTTCCGCCTGCTTGCCCAGCAGCAACTCGCTGCTGCGGTCGGCGCTTTCGATTCGTGTCCACACGTGGTTGTGCTCGGCAAATTGCAAAGTAGATTCCGCCAGGTAGCCGTTAGCGATCTGCCCGCTCTGCAACGCGCGATTGCGGCCCCATAACAGCGTGGAAGCCCAACTTCCTTTCGTGAATGGCCGGTTGTAGCTCACGGAGGCTGTCATGCGTTGAACGTCGTCCTCCGGATGCAATTGCTCTGGACTGGCAAGATGGGCAAAAGAATATTGCGCGCTCCAATTCTCGCACGGCTGCACGGTGAGGCGCGTTGACCATGAATCGATCGCGCCTGAATCGATGTCCCAGCGAAACTCATTAGGCTCACGACCATGGAAGCCTGAGAACTCAATGCGGGCATTTTTATAAGCCAGGCCACCGGTAACAACGTTATCGGCGATGTGCGTGGAGTCTTGCAGGTGATGTCCCAGCGTTGCTACCGGATTCTCTGAAGCAGAAGCGCGATGCGCGTAGGCGCTTGGGCCCATGGCAGGATCGCCGACCGGCGCAGCATAAAAAGATAGCAGCGCATTTTCGCCGAGCCGCAAATCATACAGCGCTGCCAATTCCATGACGAAGTCATGTGGATGCTGGCCGTCATTGATCGGCTTTCCAAATGCGGTTTCTCCCTGCTGGAAAAGCAGAGGATAGAAGCGCTGCGTGACAGTTGCCGGTTCCATGCTGAGCATGGTACGCAAAGTAAGCTCGCCTCGGCCAATCTGGCGCTGCGCCATCGGCATGAACCAGTTAGTGGAAAAGATTTTGTCATAACCGCGCGGGCCACTTTGTTGTAAGGCACTTAAAAATGCCACGCCGTGAAACATAAACATCCATTTGCCACGGGCGCGCATGATCATGGGCTCGACGGTTGAGTTTGGCTGGGCTGACGTGCCTGCCGTGGAGTGGTGCAGAATTTCGTCGATAAACGTGATTGGCTGCTCGTGGGTCGAGCCATGCTGCATGCCCGGCATATCTTGCATGGCGTCATCCGGCATCGGCGTTGGAGTTGGATTGGCGCTGTGCCGGTGCGCCGATGTCTGCGGGCTCTGCGCGAAAGCTGTAGCCGAAAATAGAATGAACAAAATAATTAAGACAGATAAAAACGAACGCTTCATTTCGATCCTTGCCGGTTTTCGTGAGTCCTGCAAAAAGTTAAATAGCCGACGCCCACATCAAAGTGGATACATCGATGTACATTACAAAAACTAAGAATCAGATACGAAGGGAGAGCGGTCTGTGTGGCGGAGAAAACGAGGACGGGAAGTCGGTAGAGGTAATCGCGAAAGAAGGCAGAGCTGAAGTTAGACTTAAAAAAGCTCCATCCAGCACTAGCGGCGCAGATGTGGCAGTGGCGCTCAGAAGCGCGTCAGGAGAATGGTCCCCGCTACAGCAGATGTGGCTGGAATCAGGAGCGTTCTGGGTGGGCGGCGAGGATTCATGGCATCCGGATTCGCCTTGCGTCTCAGCCTGGGCGTTCGTGCGTGTCGTAGTGCCAATCGTGCAGGAAGCTTGCAGCAAAAGCGCTGCCACCGCCACGAATGCGGCAACTCTCACGGCAAATTGGACCATCGAACGAATGCCCATGCGACAGCTCTGATCAACAGCTAGGAAACTCAATTCTACAGTATCGATTACGCTTCTTGCTGCTGAGCAGAGTTCTATCCGGAGTTTGTGAAACGTATACTGTTGGCGCTAGCAGGAGGTCATCTTTGTCTGCCACAAAACTTATCACCCGCGCAACGCTCTTCCTTATCGTTACGTTGTTTTTTGTGAAATGCATTGCTCAGGAAGCGCAACCCGCCAGTTCCACGCAGGCGCCGCTAACGCTCACGTTGCAGGACGCATTGACTCGTGCCCGCAGCAACAGCGTCCAGTTCCAGGCCGCGCTTACTGACCAGGGAATCGCGCATGAGGACAAGGTGCAGGCGCGCGCCGGATTGCTGCCCAGCGTGAACTACAACAATGAATTCATTTATACCCAGCCAAACGGCACGCCCTCCGGCGTATTCATTGCCAACAACACAGTGCATGAGTACATGAGCCAGGGCGATATTCATCAGGTAATTGGGTATACCAACTACGCTGACTACCGGCGTGCGCGGGCGCTGGAAGCGGTAGCGCGAGCCAAGGCGGAAGTCGCCAAGCGCGGCCTAGTGGTGGCAGTCGTTCAGGGTTATTACGGACTCATTGCCGCGCAGCGCAAGTATGCCAATGTGCAACGGGCCGCATCTGAAGCGCAGCAGTTTCTCGCGCTGAGTCAGAAGCTGGAAAACGGCGGTGAAGTGGCGCATGCCGACGTAATCAAGGCGCAGATTCAGTACAACGATCGCCAGCGTGATCTGCGCGAAGCCCAGCTTGCGATGGACAAAAGTAGGCTGGATCTGGCAGTGCTCCTCTTTCCCGACTTCAACTTGAATTTTACTGTTGTCGATGATGCTCAGCTTGCGCCACCGCTGGTAAGCTTTGATGAATTTGTGAAGACTGCGCAGGCCCGGAATCCGGATGTTCGCGCGTCCGCGGCAAGTTTCCAAGCCGCCAAATTCGAAGTAGCGTCTGCCCAGAGCGCATACCTTCCCACGCTCACGCTTGATTATTTTTACGGCATTGATGCT
>DATBVH010000062.1:0-6343 GCA_036515395.1 Candidatus Angelobacter sp. | reverse complement strand
AAAAAAGATAAGAAAGACAGCGATAAGAAAGACAAAGACAAGAAAAACGCGAAAAAGCACAGCGGCGGCAAAGATGACGTGGATGCTATTGGCAATCGCAAAGTCGCCGGTTGGGACTGGTATTCGATCGAGAGCGAAATCCGCATGGGCAAAGAATATGCCACGCAGATTGAAGCCAGCCTGAAGCTGGTAACCGATCCGACGATTAACGAATATATAAATCGCGTCGGCCAAAATCTGGTGCGGAACTCTGATGCGAAGGTTCCCTTCACAATCAAAGTGGTTGACTCTGATGTGATCAACGCCATGGCGCTGCCGGGCGGATTCTTTTACGTGAATTCCGGCCTGATTTTGGCTGCCGATAACGAGGCTGAACTAGCTGGCGTTATGGCGCATGAAATTGCGCACGTTGCCGCACGCCACACCACCCGCCAACTTACGCGCTATCAATTTATTAATTACGCCAGCTTGCCATTGATCTTTGTGGGCGGCGGAATTGGCTTGGCGGCCCGCGAAGCGGCTGGGATTGGCATACCCATGACATTCCTGAAGTTCTCCCGCGGCTTTGAGGCTGAAGCGGATTATCTGGGCATTCAGTACATGTACAAAGCAGGCTATGATCCCAATGAATTTGTGAACTTCTTTGAAAAGATTCAGGCCCAGGAAAAGAAGAAGCCAGGATCAATGGCCAAGGTCTTTACCGACCATCCACAGACCCCGGACCGGATCACCAAATCGCAGGAAGAGATCGCCACGATTCTTCCCCCGAAAGACCAGTACATCGAGACTACATCTGAGTTCAACGACATGAAAGCGCGCCTGGCGGCCATTGAGAACCGCCATAAGGTGGACGAGAACGCCAATCCTAACAAGCCGAGCCTGCGTCGCGGACAAAGCACGGCGTCTAAAGACGGTGACAAGAAAGACGATGATCGGCCGACGTTGAAACGTCGCGACCAGTAACACCAAAGATAGAGTTAAAGTGATCAGGCGGCCTGTGGGCCGCCTGATTTGCTGTTTATGAGCTTATTTCCCGCCGATCAAATTTAGGTCGTTACGGTCGAGGAAAACTGGCTTTGCCGGATGCAAAAATGTAGCTTCTCGATGAAGTCCAGCAGTTCGGGGCGCACACTGGCAGCCACAAATGAATGGCAGTTCTTGCAGGTCGATTCTGTCAATCGGGCGTTCTGGCGATTAAGGCTCCGTCGAAATACCCCATAATCACGAGACGTTTTGGATCCACCGGAAGCGTTCATGGAATTCCTCCAAACTTTGAGGAATCATGCCACAAAAGAACCCGGAAGGACAGGATTTAAATGAATCTTTGGTTACTTCAGGCAAGACCTCGAGGATCGCGGTTGGTCGAGGGGCGGACAGGAATACGGGCAGACCGCAGTTGCGCGAAAAGGGTAAAGGAAAGATGGCTGGCGGAAGGATTCGGGGAACTTCCGCCGCTCTGGAAATGGCCGGTAGTGCTTATCTTGGGAGCTTATTTGCCGGCAAAAGACTCGGCTGCATTGGCAGCTAAGGCCTTTGATTTGCTAGGCATGGACTCAATTACCTTCATTTCATGCCAGTCATAAGGGAACTCTTTGCCGCAGCCCAGGCATGCGACGTACGTGCCAGTAAGCTGTGCCGCGGGTGAAAGCCGCTGGCCGGGCCGTTTAGTAATAGGAAAGCTAAAATTCTTGTGGCTGCAACCGAAGAGGACATCGAGCAGACTCGCCATAATTCACCACCCCCAAACTTCGGGTCTCCCATGGAAGCGTTTAACTTGCCGACTCAGGCAATAGTGTACTACAGGACATGTCCCAATGTACACATTAGTTCATGTCTCGCCGTACTGTTACATTAGATTCTGAGTACCTGAAAAAGGTTCGTTGCCTATAGGGCATAAATTTTCATTGGGTGAGATCATGTAATAAATACACGTATCTAGGTTAAACCAATGAAAATGAAGGAAATGTATCTAGGTGGTGGATTTCTTGCCGGACTTGCTGCCGCGGCATTTCGTCATAATGGCATCGTGGAGGCGGCTTCGGAGGCCTTCTGGAAGCTCGTAAAGCTCGTTATCCCGGTAAATCTCGATGGTTTTTTTGGTGGTATTCATGACCACGTGGCATTCGTGGCACCAATGAAGGTGCTCATCCAGCTCGATTTTCAGGTTCTCGGTAATCTTGCCGTCAAGATAATCGGTCAACTCTTGTAAGAACTCAGTGCATTTCACTGTTGGCCGTCTCCGCCTTTTTTATTCTTAAAATACCTGGAAAGACGTTCCCGGAGCTGCAAGCGTGCCCGTAGCAATCGGGATTTTACCGCAGGTACGCTCAAATTCAGCATTTCTGCTGTTTCCTCCGTGGAAAGTCCTTCAACATCTCGTAACACGAACACCGTTCTAAAGCCCGGCGAAAGCCCCTGAATCGTCTTCTTCAAGATGTCGCCCAACTCTGACGTACCGTAAAGCTGCTCCGGATTCGGGCTCCAGTCCGCGACTTCCCGCGGGATGGAACCGTCTTCTGTCTCCACGTCTTCATCGAGCGAAACAGTCCGGTCATTGCGCCGCTTGCGCAGCCGCATCAACGCTTCATTTACGGCGATCCGAACCAGCCAGGTATAAAACTTGGAGTTTCCCTGGAACTGCTCAAGATTCTGATACGCCTTGAGAAATGCGTCCTGGACCACGTCCTGGGCGTCTTCCTCGTTATGCGTGATGTGCTGGGCAATTCGGAAGACATTGCGGTCATACCGCCGCACCAGTTCGCTGAATGCCTCCAGATCGCCTTTCTTGGCCGCCTGGACGAGCGCCAGTTCGCTGGTGATACCTTCCTCTGCCTTCTTTTGGATGGTTTCCATGCCGCTCCGACTCAAAATTTAATTTACTATGTTCTGCGCCCCAAATGGGCTTTTGGACGAAATAAATTCAGGACTTATATAAGACTGAGTACGTAACTTTTTGTTACATCAGTCCCTCATATTGAATATGAATAAAAGCTTACTTCCTTTATTTGCCTTAACTTTAGCCATTCTGGCCGTTGGTTGCCGCAACCAGCCAAAATCAACCGCAGACGCGCATATTCAGGTCGTGATGAAGAAATACACGATTGAGCCGTCGATTATCCACGTAAAAGCCAACCAGATTACTGAATTGGAGATTTCCTCGGCTGACGTCCAGCATGGCTTTGATGTGCCCGGACTGAGCATTAAAGAGCCAGTACGGCCAGGGCAGCCGGCGACCGTTACCTTGAAGAACCCGCCTAAGGGGGAATACAAAGTTGTCTGCGGGATCATCTGCGGTCCACACCATGATGACATGGAGGCCAAGTTGGTGGTGGAATAAGGCTGCTGAAAAGCCGCCCACATTTGCGCGGGCGGCTTCAAAGGCGGAGCGTTTTTTACTGGACGGTCACATATATTGTCTTTTTGAATGTTCCGTTCGTGTCCGTTGCCTGCACGGAAAGCCGATGCCTGCCCGAGCTCATCGACACTGCTTTACTGATGCTCGATCCAGATGCGGTGCCGACGTTTACGCGATCGAGAAAAATTGTTAATCCCGAAATCGTCGTGTTGCTGACGGCGCTGGCAGTGACAGTGACCGGCGAGGTCAACCCAGTGGCATCGTCACTGGGGGTCGAAATGGCAACGACGCGTGTTCCGGACGAGGTGTACGTGACCCCGCTCGCTTTGGCGACCATCTTGTTGAGGAATCCTGACTTACCAACAGCCTGAGCATAGACCTTATATGTGCCCGCAGCGACGCTGAGCGTATCCAGATCTAGAGTTGAATTGGTGACCGCAATGTCATCCTCAAGCCTGACAATGTTTTCTCCGACTGTGCCGTCGGTAGAGATATAAACCTTGTAATGATCAATCGTGTTCGTGGTGGCATTGGTTGAGGCATTTGGCTGATCGCTGGAAACACTCAAGTTCCAATTCAGGTTATGTCCATCCGGCAGGGTCTCTGAAATCGCCCAGCAGTTATCAATGCCAGCTTCCAGGGCCGTCCCTTCGTCATAGTCGTTCCATGTAATGAGCTGGAAATATGGAACGGCGCTGGAAAGTCCGGTGGGGTAGGCGAGCGTGTTGAGCCAGGTGGTACCGCACTTTTGCAAGACTATACGCGTGGAATCATGTTGGAACGCGCTGTTCGTATGGTCCAGACCTTTGTAGCCAGCGCCCCAGACCTGCTGCGTGGTGAAGTGGGAATCGGCCGCCGTATAGAATTTCGCCCAGCCGCTGTCATACGTATTGAAATCATTCTGTATGGGATTTGCCCACA
This sequence comes from Candidatus Angelobacter sp., assembly GCA_036515395.1. Taxonomy (GTDB): domain Bacteria; phylum Acidobacteriota; class Terriglobia; order Terriglobales; family Acidobacteriaceae; genus Angelobacter. The sequence goes on along the minus strand of DATBVH010000062.1, from coordinate 2,067 downwards.
GATACGCTCCTGAAGACTCGACGTGCGTGAATGTGGCGATGCCGCCCTGATTATCGCGGAAGATCATCGCCGGACTTCCGTCGCCCGAGTGATTCACTGCGTCAGTCCAGATTTTTTGCCAGCAATCTGTTGTGCTGGTGCAATGGGCCCCCGTTGCCAGCGTGCATGGGGCGCTGCTGGTGCAGCTTCCAAAATATTGGGTTTCTGCCACAAAAGTCTGGAGTACAGGATGGCTGCCGGAGAGGAGGTAGGCGCTGTGGCCGAAATAAGTGGTATTGGCATACGTAAAGTCAGTAAAGATATGGTTTTCAATGCAGGCAGCGTCGCTGCTGCCGCAGCTTCCAAAAGATCCTTGATCATAGTTCAGGACCATTTTCAGGTTAGTTCCCGCCACTGCTGCAACGACCTTTTTGGTGGTTTCGTCCTCCAGGCAGTGAACCGGCCCATTGGGGCAAGTGGAATTGGGCGTGCCCGTTGGCTTTCCATACCAATTCACGACGATGCCGTTAAAACCGCGCGAAGCAATGTCATTCAGTTGGTTGGTTACGGTTGTAGTTGAGTTGGAGGCATAGCCGGTAAGCACGTGGCCATTACAGGTTGTGCTTGAGGTTGTGCAAAACCATGGAAGGTAATGAACAAAGACAAGAGGCGCGCCGGGAGCATTCGCGTTGAATCCGGTTATAAGCGGATGTATATCTGCATGGCTGACATTACCAGGCTCTGGTATGTAGGTTCCGCTCGTGCTGGAAAATCCGTTAGATCCCGTGCCCGGGCCATAAGTGTTTCCAGTACCTGTGCAATGGCTCTCTTTTGCTCCCGAGCCGCAGGCGCTGGTGTTGTTGGATGTTTCCGTTGTGTAGGTGGTTTGCGTCTGGGCAGAAGCATAGCCAGAAAGCATGGCGAGAGTGACTGCGATCACACTGCAGGTTGCAAGCAAACTAACACGCATCGTATTGTTCCTTAATGGAACTGCCTGGGTTGAGGTTCGAGCTCTTTTAGAAAAACCGAAGGGAAGCAAGAGCGTTGTCAACGAGCTTCTTGCAACGCGATAGCCAAAATATTTTTCGTTTGATATCTCACTCTGCCCCGTATCTTTTGAGCATGATTACGTATGGTTTCTATCAGTTAGCTTCCGGTTGATACCAGGCAAACGCAGGAGCGCACCCAGGCTGAAATCTGGACGTAACGCCTGTACTGCTGAAATAGGGAATTGCGGTTCTCACCTGTGGTTATGAAGTCCAGAGCTGCGGCGGATTTGACAACGAGAAACAGAGATTCCGATATTTACCGTAATTCAAGAGCGGCTAAAGACCAAAGACATGGGGAATCTGATGTGGCCGCCGGAAGGGGTGTTCCGGAGGTAACGCCCACGCTCAATCGTAGGGGCCTCGCAGGATAGTAGCTGGTGTAAACTTGAGGTAAGTCACAGATTGACAGCAGTCACGAAAACTTTAACAATCGCGGCCAGAAATGCCACGTCCGACAGAAATCCAAAACATCATTGAAGAGGCGGTTGCAGAAGTACTTGACGCAGCCCTGCCACGATTGCGCTCGGAGATTGTGCGCCGCGCAGTGGAGGTGGTGGAGTCGCTAGCGCCAGCCCCGGGAGCTTCGCCCAGTGACCTTTTGAATGCCGCGGCGGCTGCCATCCATGAGTCGGGATCGCAGGCGGATATCCTGCGCCATTTACTGGAAGGCGAAGCGCGGTTTGCCGGACGCGTCGCGCTGTTCGTAGTGAAGGGCAACGCGATCAGCGGCTGGCAGGGAATCGGATTTGAAGATAATGACGCCATCAAGGCATTGAGCATTCAGACCGGCTCCGGTCTGGTGGGGAAGGCGATTCAGGCGCGCAATCCTGCGGCGGGTTCCGCGCAGGAGTTTGACGCCGGCTTTGTCAAATCAATGAAGGCCCCAGCAGACGGGCAATGTCTGGTGTTGCCGCTGGTAGTTAAAGATAAAGTTGCCGCGGTGATTTATGCCGATGCGGGGACGGTTCCGGGCGGCACGCTTGATTCCTCCGGTCTTCAGGCCCTTACACGGTTTGCGGCGATCTGGCTGGAGCTGGCG
>DATBVH010000061.1:0-3056 GCA_036515395.1 Candidatus Angelobacter sp. | reverse complement strand
CAAACTTCTTGCCGCGCGCGCCCATGCCGCGATTATCGACTACTAGAACGGCGATGCCATCGCGCATCAGGATCTGGTTAAAGAGAAAGTTCGCGCCGCCCCATAGATCGCGAACGCTTTGCCCGTGCGGCCCGCCGTAAGGATTGTTGAGCAGCGGAACTTTTTTGCCTGCACTGCCAGGCGGCAGATAAATAATGCCGCGAAGCACGGTGCCATCTTCAGCCTTGAAGTCGACAAACTGCGGCGGAGTCAAATTGAGCGAATCAACGCTCTTTGACCGCCAGAACACATCGCAGCTTCCGCCCACATGGCAGAACGAAAGCTGCGGCGGCGTCATGAGCGATGAAAAGTGATCGACAAAATATTGTCCGTTGGGAGCCACCGTCGCCTCGTGCGTGCCGCCCTTGGTCAGGCACTCAAAGCCGCTGCCATCCAGCTTTACGCTGCATAAATGTCGCTGGCGATCGTCGCCAGCGTTGGTAGTCACGAACAGCGTATTCTCTACTACGCCTGCAATGTCAAATACCTCAAAGTCACCTTTGGTGATCTGGTTCACCAATTTGACGTCCGCCAGAGGATTCGCTTTATCGAATGAATAAAGGTAAAGATGGGTATGGCCATCGCGCCAACTTGGCCAGATAAACTTGTCGCCGGATTTCAGGAACTGCAGATTATTGTCAGTCTCAATCCATGTATCGCTCTTTTCGGTAAGCACCCGCCTCGACTTGCCGCTGGTTGCATCCACAAAATAGAGATCAAGCTGGTTCTGTGCGCGGTTCAGCACCGTGGCCCAGATCACATTGTCGTTGACCCAGCCGAAACGCGGCATGTACATATCTTTGTCGTCGGTCAGGTGAAACCATTTCACGGTTCCGCCGCCGGCATTCACCACTCCAAGTTGGACCTGCGGATTGGGGTCGCCAACCTTGGGATATTTTTCCTCATAGACCGTGGGATGCTGCGGGATGAAGTCTGTGATGGGATACGTGGGGACTTTGCTCTGGTCCATTTGCAGCAGCACGATCCTCCTTGAATCAGGCGACCAGAAATAGTTGCTGCGGACTTCCAGCTCTTCGCTATAGACCCAGTCCACTTCACCGTTAAGAAGATTGTCGTCGCCGTTTGTGGTGAGCGCTTTTTCCCCGCCGCCATCAATATGCTTCACTACCAGGTTGTGCTTGCGAATATAAGAAACGCTCTTGCCGTCAGTGGAGAACTTTGGATCGGTGGCAGATTCGCCGGGAGCGCTTAAGGCAATGTATTTGCCGGACGACAGTGTGAAGTACCAGAGCTGGCCATTGGCATCGAACAGGATATGCTCGGAATCCGGCGCCCAGTGATAACCCGCAACGTGGTAGCGCTCGCGATTATCCTTTTCGCGATCATCCTTGGTGCCGGTAACGGGCGGCTTCATGGCGGCTATTTTCTCTGACGCCAGCAGCACCGCGGGCTTGCCCGATGTCACGTCAATGTAATAAAGATCGGCTTTATCGCCCTGCTCCTGATGCAGGAAGTAAGAGACTTTCTTGCCGTCGGGGCTCCACTCAATTGTGTCCGGCGCGCGCCCGGTGAGCCCGTTAGGGGCATAGATGGATTGGATGGTCAGCTCTTGCGCGGTAGCAGCGGCAAACGCGGCTGCGATCAGGAAAACAGAAAGAAAGCACTTCTTCACGGGTGGTCTCCAGGCGGTGCAAATGAAACCAAGAAGTTTAACACTGGAAACGGCTGCAAGCATGTTTATCGACCATTTACCGCACCGGACGCGAAGGACGCAAAGGAATGAGAAAAATTAAAACCAATTCTTCGCGCACTTTGCGGCCTTTGCGGTGGAAACGCTCTGGCTGAATTCTGACGACTGAATGCTGAATGCCTGGGTTACGACTGCTCTTCCATACGCCTTCTCAGCCTGCGCGACTCGTTCAGCAACCCCATGCTGTGCATCAGGTGCTGGAGCGTCACAATCCCCACCAGCCGTTCCTGATCGACGACGGGAATCAAGCTGAGTCCCCGCGATGTGAGCTTGCGAAAGGCCGAACCGAGTGATTCTGTGCGTGACGCAATCTCAAAGGCCTTGCTCATGGCTCCCTGGACGTAGCCGTTTCCCTCGGCGCGGAGCCGGTCCACGATCGTTTGGCGCGTAATTACCCCGACCAGGTCGCCGCCCCTGACCACGGGAAAATCATCCTGCAGGCAATGGACAGCCTTATTCAGCGCGTCTTCCAGCGTATCCGCCGGTGAGAGAATGGAAAATTCCGTAAGCATAATATCTTCCATCTGCACTGCCTCTACCACGGTCTGGAACATCACCGTGCGCTCTTCCATCTGGGCTGCGATAAAAATGAAAAAGCCAATCAGCATCAGCCACTGAATATTCAGCGCAGCCCCAGCCAGCATGAACAGCCCGGCAAATATTTGGCCCAGGCTGACCGCCCTTCGCGTAGCCAGACGGAAATCCATGCGTCGCGACAGAATGGCGCGCAGAATTCGGCCGCCATCGAGCGGGTAAGCCGGCAACAGGTTTACAACCAACAGGCAGGCATTGATCCAGAAGAAGCTGGTGATGAGGTTCCCTGGTGTAACAAGCGGCGGCTTGACGCGAAGGCTGCCGGCTGCTCCCATCGCTAGCAAAAATGCGGCTGTGACGCCCGCCAGAACTGCATTCACCAGCGGTCCCGCCAGCGCGATGAATATCTCTTTGCGCAGATTGCGCGCGCTTTCTTCCTGGGCGCTGGGATCGCCCATGGTAAGCCCGCCAATGGGCAGCAGCACAAAGCCTTTAATGGGAAACCCCTGGCGTGTCGAAACCCATACATGACCGAATTCATGCAACATGGCCGATAGCAAAATTAAGCCGGTAATAATGAAGACGCGTGTGATTACCCTCGGGCCACTACGGCTCACCTCCACCAGCAGCAGGAAAAGCAGCAGAACCACAAACGTGAGATGGATGCGGATCTCTCTTCCGCCGAACCTCACCGTGAATACTGACCAGTTACGCATTTTTCTTGTCGCTGCGCTCCAAACCGCTACCGTGCATTGCCGATCCCTAAATACAT
>DATBVH010000060.1:0-6242 GCA_036515395.1 Candidatus Angelobacter sp. | reverse complement strand
GGACATTGGACGCTGCTGGCGCTGCCCAAGTGATACGTTTCAACAAAGTTCTTCGCGTTGTTGTCCTTCTGATAGCAACCACTTTTTGTTTGCACGACTGGGCACAGACAGATCCCACGTTCGCAGCGAAACAGCTTTTTGAGCAGGAGCGCTGGAGCGAGTTGGCGCAGCTATTGCAGCAGACGCCGCGCAACTCTGCCGATCTGGATTATTACTATGGCGTCGCTCTGGCGCATCTGGAGCGATGGGCAGAAGCATTCGGCGCGCTCTCCGAAGGGCAGAGATTGGCTCCCAATGACAAGCGGTTTCCCATCGAGTTGGCAGGTGTAGCTTTTAAGCAGAAGAAGTATGGAGAGGCCAGGCACGATCTGCACCGCACGTTGCGGCTTGATCCGAAAGACGAATACGCGATTGAGTTTCTGGCGACGATTTATTTCCTTCAAGGCAATCTGGAAGCGGCGGTCAAGTATTGGAACCGGGTAGGGAAGCCGCAGGTCGCTCAGGTGCCAAGCGAGCCGGGGTTAAAAGTGCGTCCGGCGCTGCTGGACCATGCCTTTGCCTTTGCGCCTGCCAGCATGCTAACGCTAGATGAGTTGCTGGCCAGCAACGTGCGGCTGCGCGGCCTGGAAATCTTTCCCGCATACAAGCTGAATCTGGAGGCGCGGCCAGACGGGAAATTTGACGCCGCCTTTCGCGTGCAGGAACTGAATGGCTTTGGCAACAGCAAACTTCAGGCGCTGGTCCGCATCTTCAGCGGAGCGCTCTTTGAAGAGATTACGCCGGAGTATTACAACCTGCATGGCTCAGGCACCAACATTATTTCGCTGTTCCGTTTCGATACTGATAAACGGCGAGCCGTGGCTGCGATGAATGGCCCTTTGGGCGGGAATCCACAATGGCGTTACCGCGTGGGCGCCGATTTCCGCAATGAAAACTGGACGGTGCAGACGTCATTTACCGGCCCAAGCACATTTTTAGGGGCAACGAACCTTCGCCGGGAAACCGCGGGCGCCGAGATTTCGCACTTTGTTGGCGCCCGCTGGACCTGGACAATGGGCGTGGAAGTTTCGCACAGGGATTTTCGCAACGTTGTTCCCGGCGTGGCGTTGACGCCAGAATTGCTGGCAAAAGGCTATCAGGTAAAGCAGAAAGCGCAGTTCACTTACGAGCTGTGGCGGTCGCCGGAGAAGCGTTTGGTAATCTCCAGCAGCGGCAATTCGCAGGCAGGACGCTTATGGTCGCAGCCGGGACAGTCATTTGAAAAACTTCAGGTCACAATCGCCATGCACTGGTTTCCGCGCGAGCAGGGTGATGACTACGAAACGCAGTGGCGCATCCATGCCGGCAAGACGTTTGGGCAGATACCTTTTGATGAGCTGTTCATGCTGGGAGTGGACCGGGACAATGATCTGCCGTTGCGGGCCCACATTGGCACACGCCATGGGGAGAAGGGAAGCGCGCCGCTGGGAAGGAATTATTTTCTGTCCAATTGGGAAAGCGATAAGCACGTGTACTCGAACGGAATTCTCACCGTAAAGCTGGGACCATTTCTGGATACGGGCAAGATTCTGGATTCGTCGTCAACACTTGGCCCCCACAAGTGGCTATTTGATATTGGCCCGCAAGCGAAGGTAAACGTGCTGGGAGTGGGCGTGGTACTGCTTTACGGAAAGGACCTGCGAACAGGGAACAATGCGTTTTATACAAATGTAACCTGGTAAATCGCACCAATTACAATACCGGACATGCGCTCACTTGTCATCGGCGGCACGCGAAACCTGGGCCCTTCCATTGTCCACGCCTTGCTGCAGCGCGAGTATGAAGTTGCGGTATTCAACCGCGGCCAGACGCGGGATGATCTGCCGGAAGAAGTGGAACGGTTGCGCGGCGATCGGGCCAAACCAGAAGAGTTGAAAAATGTCCTGGCTGGCAGGGAATTCGATTTGGTGATCGATACCACACTGTACACCGGCGGTGAAGCCGAAGCCGCAGTGCAGTTTTTGAGCGGTCGCGTTGGCCGATACATCTTCCTGAGCACAGGGCAGGTTTACCTGGTGCGGTTGGGCGCTCAAAGGCCATATAAAGAAGACGACTATGCGGGCACGGTGATGGCCGAGCCGCCAAAGTCGGATGTCTCAGAATATGAGAACTGGCGTTACGGTTTCGACAAACGAGCAGCGGAAGATGTGTTTGCGAGCGCGTGGACGAAAGACAAATTTCCTTTCACCAGCCTGCGCCTGCCGATGGTGAACAGTGAACGCGATCACTACGACAGGATTTACGGATATTTTTTCCGCATTCAAGATGAAGGGCCGCTGCTGATACCTGATGAAGAAGGCGCGCCGGTGCGGCACGTGTATGGTGAAGACGTGGTGCAAGCGATTACACGGCTGGCGGAGAGCGAGAAAGGCAGAGGCTGCGCTTATAACATTGGCCAGAATGAGACTTTGTCTTTGCCTCAGTTTCTGGAGTTGCTGGCAGAAACGATGCATTGTCCGTTGAAGATAGTGCTCGCGCCGCGGGAAGAGCTTGATCGCGAAGGCTTGTTGCCGCATTGCTCTCCGTTCAGCGGTAAATGGATGTCGTCATTGGATAATGCGCGCAGCAAAGCAGAACTCGGCATGGAGTACACGCCGGTCTCCACATATCTGAAAAAGCTGGTCAGTTATTTTCAGGCGGTGCGTCCGCATAACGTGGAAGGATATGCGCAGAGGCAGCGCGAAGTGGAATTCGCAAAATCGAGATAGGCTTACCTCAAAACTTTCCTTCGACGACCCTGGGTTGTATCTGGGACAATGTTGTACCCTCTTTTCTGTACTGGGCAATTTCAAACAGTATTCCCAACCATTCCTTACTCCTTGCTAACACAACTTAACGCAGTTGAAGAGACATTGCAGCGCCGCAAGTGTTTGCACTCCATAAGGGAAATCCATTTGAGCGTTAATGCCGGAATCTTTGAGACGGTTTTAACGGGAGGGTCTATGAAATACATGAAGGCGATGCTGCTGGGCGCAGCGTTAACGGCGGGAACCACGACTTTAGCGGTGGCGCAAAGCGTAGTCCCAGTGCAATGGGGATGGGGACAGCGCGACAACGACGACCGACAGGCATATCAGGAAGGATTCCGCCGCGGACAGGAAGATGCGCGGTACAACCGTCGATTTGATCCAGACAACAGCCGGTGGCGTGAGCGCGACGATCGCCAGGCATATCGCTCAGGCTATGAACGCGGCTTCCAGCAAAACCGTGGCGGCTATGGCAATGAGGGCTGGGGCCGCGATCGCGACGGAGATCGGGACAGAGATGGCGACCGTGATCGGGGAATCTACGGCCGTGGCAATGGAGGCTACGGCGGATATGGATCGAATGCCGCTCAGCAGTACGGCTATCAGGACGGAATCAATGATGGCGCGCGTGACCGGCGCAGCGGCCACAGCAATCGTCCAACGCAGGACAGCAATTACAAACACGCCGACCGTGGCTACAGCTCAAGCTACGGCGACAAGAATTATTACAAACAAGCCTATCGTCAGGCGTATGAACGCGGATACCAGGAAGGTTACATCAGTGGCGGCGGCTGGCGCCGGTACTAGCTCGAACAGAAATGACAAAGCCATGCGGCGAATCGCATGGCTTTTTTATTTTTTGAGTGAAGTCGCCGTGAAACCGCTCGTGCTTCCGAGCGGAAATACTAGATGGCTTTCACATGGCTCCAGAAAGCTTTTGCAATGAAACGGATCCTTTTTCCGTGCGCAGACGAACCCGCGCGCCGCCCTGGTTTATTTTTCCGCGAAAACTCGAATTAAAGCTGCCAGTTTGTGACGTCATGGGGAAATCGGAGCTGAAGCTGGAGCGACGTCCACCTTCATAATCCACATCCATCCCGGCATTGGCAGGGACGCGCAGCACAATGCTGCCTTTTTCATTTTCCAGCGTGACTGAGTCGCCAAGGCTGCGCGCGTCAATCTCGGCATCGGCTTTGTAGGATTTGATTTCGAGCGGTCCACGCAAGTTCACATTGCGCAGTCTTACGGTTTCTTTGTAGGTATCCACACGCACCGCGCCGGTAGTGTCAGCAATCTCCATGGGACTCTTATAGCTTTTGATCCGAATATCGCCTTGAATGCCAGCCACCCTGATGTCCGGCTTGTAGCTCTCTAACTGCACATTGATTTGCCGGGGAACGCGAATTTCCAGTTCGACAGCGGCAGTATACTCATGGCTTTCCCAGCAAAAAATACAATTCCACTGCGGATATTTCACTTCCACTGCAACGCGGTTACTTTCATTCCTGAAATTGACCTGGACGTTTTCCATCCACCATTTGCGATCGGCGTCATTGCCTTCAAAATGCTTGTTTACGTCAATCGTGACCTGATTCGTGTCAGAGCCAGTGACGTGAATCGTTCCTTTATAGTTGTCGACGTCAATCGTGCCGCCTGGCGTGATGTTGAAAGTCTTCTGAAAATGCGCTGCGGGATCAGCGCTTGTGCTGGTTCCCTGGCTGCGCAAACGGGGCGTGGCCAAAGCAATAATTCCCACTATAACCACGAGCCACCCAATGGTGCGTTGATTTTGAGGGGTCATATTCGTCTCCTGACGGGCAAGACTCTGCCTGTTGAATACGTCCGGGAATGGCTGCTGGTTCCATTAGACGAGAAAACAGGCCAAAGGTAATCGAGTGAGGCGCTTGCGGGGAAAACAGACGCCGGAAGCGAATCCGGCGTCCGCACGTGAACTTTACATCGATTTCAGGAGTGACAGCCAGCGCGCCCACCCTTCATCATGGGCCTTTTTATTGGCGAGGGCCATATCATGTTTCTTTTTGGACTCTGGATCGTCGGCCGTATTTTTGCTTGCAGCGTCATTTGCGGGATCTTCGCCGGCGCGCATAAATCCGTGGCCCGCGCCTGCATAGGTTACTGGTTCATATTTCTTGCCTGCAGCCTTCATCGCGGCCTGCGTGTCAGGGATCGTTGCGCCAATGCGAGCGTCCTCACCAGCATAAAAACCATACACCGGCGCGGTTATGGCGGATACGTCCGCCGGGCCAGGGCCGTAAAACACAAAAGCCGCGCTCAGATCCTTGCGATTAGTGGCGAAACGGAATGACTGGCCGCCGCCCCAGCAGAATCCACTCACGGCAATTTTGCCGTTGGCTGCGGGAATCTTCTTGGCATAATCGGCAGTGGCGTTCAGGTCAGCCGTTACCTGATCAGGATTAAGCCCAGAAATAGCTTTCACCGCGTCCTGCGTGCCGGGAAACTCACTGGTACCGCCGCCTTTTGGTCCCATGCCCGAGAGAAGATCGGGAGCAATGGCAATGTAGCCATTGGCCGCAAGCTGGTCAGCCACGCTGCGCGCCCAGTCCGTAAGCCCAAAAATTTCATGGATCACAATCACCACCGGCGCTTTCGCCTTTGTCTCCGGGTAAACGACGAAAGCATGCACGGTTCGGTTATCGTGCTTAATATCTACCCACTCACCATGCCGCGTAGATTTATCCAGTTTTTGTTTGGCCCAATCCTGGGCAAAGCCCGTGGACAGGCAGAGCAACAACATGACTATGAGAACCAAAGTTCGTTTCATGCGGAAAAGTTTACTAGGATTGAGACGGTGGGACAAATTGCACGGCTCGCGAGTTAGTCTCCAGACTATCCCATGCAGTCTCAGACACGCACTTAGCAGAATAATTTTGCGCCCTGAAGGGCGGACGCAGCGGGCGGACTAGAAATCACCTACTCAAGCCATCACGACGGCGTCTTCATAATCAAATACCCGCCAGCCAGCCCAAAGATCAGGTCAGGCGACCACGCCGCGATCAGCGGAGGAAGCTGGCTGACGTTGCCCATGGCTTCAAACAGGCTGGAAGTCAAAACGTAACTTACGCCGATGATCAAAGCAACCACCACGCCACTGAGAGCGCCGCGGCGTCCGCCGGAAAGCGCGAATGGTACGGCCAGCACCGCCATCACCAGCGTGATCAGCGGGAAGGCGATCTTTTTTTGCAATTGGACCCGCAGACGCACAACATCGAACCCTCCCTGTTGCAGATCGTAGATATAGCGCCGAAGTTCGTCATAATTCATTTCAGAAGATTGCAGAACTTCTTTCTTGAAGTAAGGCGGAGGCTCGTTCAACTCGGCAAAGGTGCTCACGTCAAATTTGCGCAGGTCTTCTTTACGGAAGTCTTCCTGAAGATCGGCGCCCGGAGCGCTCGTCCATGAGCGCTGCCAGCCATT
>DATBVH010000059.1:0-4866 GCA_036515395.1 Candidatus Angelobacter sp. | reverse complement strand
AGTCTTCTTCTACGTTTCGCAACCAAAGTTGTTGCTGCCTGCCATCCTTGCCCTGAGTGCGGCGCTGCCGCTGGAAATTGCTTATTCCGTATGGCCGCCACATCGTTCCCTGCACTATGCGGCATTCGTTCTTTGCTCATTCGTAAGCATTTTGGCGTCAACACAGCTTGTCCGTTTTGCGTGGGGCAGGGCCAATGTGGGGCGCTGGCTGCTGGCCGCGATGCTGGTGCTACTGCATCTGGATACGGTAGGCCACGTACATCAAATCATAGGAACCGATCTTGCGGTTGATTTGCTCTTAGGGCTCGGCATGATGACTATTGTGCTGGAAGATTCGCGCACCCAGGTGCAGCGCCTGGACGCGCTTAATACAATCACCCATCAGATTTCCGATTCGCGCGAGTTTGATCCTACTGTTGGCACCATTCTGGAAGAGCTTAGAAGGCTGACGCGAGCAAAAGCGGCATGGTTCCGTACCCTGGCGGGTGACAAACTGGAATTGGCCGCGCACACCGGGCTTTCCCCGGCTTTTGTGGAAAAACTCAACACCATTGACACGGCCCGAAGTGCGAGCGGCTTTGCTTTGCGCGAAGGCGAGGTTTACGTGGTGCGGTCGGCTGAATCGATGCCAGAAATCGGCGCCGTGCTGATCGGTGAAGGGATTCATCATCTGTTGCTGGTACCGGTGGAAGGAAAGAATTCACCGGTAGGCATGTTTATTCTGGGCATGCCCCGCTTTCGCGAATATACCGTGCGGGAAAAGAAGTTTCTCAAGCTGGCAGGCAAACAGCTTGGGATGGCGGCGGAGAATCGCCAACTTCTGCAGCAACTCGTTCATTCACGCAATGAGTGGGCAAGCACGTTTGACTCTATCCCCGACTGCGTTTTCGTCCATGACCTTGACTACCGTATTCTGCGGGCCAACAGCGCGTTGCTGGAACGGATCCAGCGGACACGGGAAGAAGTGGTGCACAGTTTTTGCGAAAAGGTGTTGCCGGGCGCAGTCACGAACTGGAGCGGATGCCCTTATTGTGCGCATGCCGACTGTGCCGGCGAAGAAGACCCGTGTTTCGGCGGCTATTCCGTTGTTTCCACATCGGCCTATACGGGCGAAAACCACTCCCGGATTGGTACCGTACACGTGATCAAGGACATTACGGAATCCAAGGCCGCTGAGGAGCGCTTCACCTCGCTCTTCAACCACATGCATGAGGGCGTGTTTGTTTCCACTCCCGAAGGCAACATTTTGGATTGCAATGAAGCATTTGTCCGAATGCTGGGCTATGACAGCAAAGAAGACATCCTCAGGCTCGACGTGGCGCAATCCGTTTACGTGGATACTGAAGACCGAAAAAAATTTCTGAGCGAGATTTCACGACAAGGCTTTGTCAGGAACTTTGAAATCCTGCTGCGCTGCAAAGATGGCCGCAAGATCCATGTGATTGAAAGCAGCTTTGCCACGCGCGCTCCCAGTGGCAAGATTGAACGTTACCAGGGTGTGGTGCTGGATGTAACGGAAATGAAGCGCGCGGAAGACGAAATTCGGCGCCGCAACCGCGAATTATATGTTCTGAATAATATCGCGGTCACTTTTAATCAGTCTTTTGATCTGGACGAAATTCTGCAATTGATCATGCTGCAGATGGTCGAGCTGTTTTCTACGGACACGGCTGCCGTTTACCTGTTTGATGAGGAAACGAACACTCTGGCTAAAAAGTCTTCTTATGGACATCGCACCACGTGGGCAGTGGAAAGTGAAAATGTTGTGCTCCCGCCGGCATTCATCGATTCGGTAAAAGCCAAACACGCGGAGATTATCGATCAACAGGACCTTCCCCGCCTGCCAGAGGTGCTGCAAAGAGCAGTGGAACTGGAAGGCTTGCACTCATGGCTCTGGGTGGTGCTGTGGCGCAAGGACAGGATTTTGGGAGTGCTGGCCACCAGCAGCCGCGCTCAGCGTGGATTTTCGCGGTCTGAGCAGGGCGTAATGATTGCCGTGGGCCGCCAGCTGGCCACCACAATTGAGAAAGTTCATCTTTATAACGAGACCAGACAGGCTTATGAAGACCTGCGCCGAACCCAGGAGCAACTGCTGCAAAGCGAGAAGATGTCTGCCGTGGGACAGCTGATTTCCGGCGTGGCCCACGAGTTGAACAACCCGCTGACCGCCATCCTTGGATACACGCAGTTGCTGGAAAGCGAAAAACTGGAGCCGCGGATTGAAGAGTTTGTCCAGAAGCTGCGTAAGCAAGCGCAGCGAACACAGAGGATTGTGCAGAACCTGCTGTCATTTGCGCGCCAGCACAAGCCGCAGCGTGTGCATGTGGATTTGCGCAGCGTTATTGAAGACACTATCGCGCTCCGTGACTACGATTTAAAAGTCAATAACATTGGCGTGGAACGGGAATTTGAAGCCGTGTTGCCTTCCGTGGTGGCTGATCCACATCAACTGGAGCAGGTCTATCTCAACATCATCAACAATGCGGCAGACGCTATGATGGAAAGCGGGCGTGGCGGCCGGCTGCGTGTCAGTATCGCCACGGAGAATGGAAGCGTGGTCACGTCATTCCATGATTCGGGACCTGGCATTTACGATCCGAAACATGTTTTTGATCCGTTCTATACCACCAAACGTGTAGGGAAAGGCACCGGCCTCGGCTTGAGCATCTGCTACGGCATTGTGAAGGAACACGGTGGCGAGATTTCCGCGCAAAACCATCCTGCAGGAGGCGCGTTGCTGCAAGTCCGGTTGCCGGTTGCCGCAGGCGAGAAGCCGGTGACAGAACGCGAACGCATTGTGGCGCGGCGTGAATCACGGCTTGAAGGCAATGTTCTGCTGGTGGACGACGAAGAAGCTGTTCTCGATTTTGAGCGCGAAGTTCTTAGTGCTGCGGGCTTGCAGGTTGTTACTGTCTCCTCGGGCGCAGCGGCCGTGGAATCCTTAAAGAACGAAGACTTCGACATCCTGCTGCTCGATAGCAAGATTCCCGGAACATGGTCAAGCGAACAGATCTTTCAGTGGGTTGCAGCAAAACCGTCCGGAACTGGTGCCGCGCACTGTGTTTGTTCTTTCCGATGTATCAGACCCAAGCGTTCGCGCTTTTGTGGACGCCACGAAGATATTCTGCCTGGTAAAACCGTTTGAGGTTTCCGATCTGCTCTCAGTTGTGCGCCGCGCCTTGCGCCGAGTTAGAGCGGCATCGGCGTCACATTAACGTGCCCTTGTCCCTCTTACCAGCATCTTTCCCACTCCAGGCACAGCAGCAAACGCGAATGCGGCGCTGCGGACCCATCTGGGTGCGGCCAATGCACTGCGGAGGCGAGCCGCGTTTCGAAATACCGGCGCAAAGCGTTTGCGATATGCGGCTTGGTACTGCTGGTGCGCTTCCTCTAGCGAACATGATTCGCGCAGAAATGGAACGATAAATTGTGCGGCCAAAGTTCCGCTTTGCAGCGCCAGCGAGATGCCGTCGCCCGCGAAAGGATCGATAAATCCGGCAGCATCGCCCGCAAGGAACATACCGTCCGAATCAGTTTCTGGTTCGCGGAAATAGAGCGGCGAAGTAGTTACCGTAGGAAACAATGGCTGCCAGGCTCGACTTCGCTGGAACAAGCGCGGTTCTTTGGCAAAGACATCTTCCAGAGTGTGCGCCGCGTCGGCGCGGACCATGGCGCAGGCGTTGACGGAATTTGGTCCGACTGGAGTGACTCCGCAATAGCCGCCGGGAAAGAAATAAAGATCCACCGTCTGTGGCGGCGAGGGCTCAGTGAAATGCGCTTTCAACCCAATCCACTTGTCTTTTCCTGCGACATCAAACTGCGTGAGCTTTGACCATCGTCCCGTGGCGTTTACGACCGCGCGCGCGGCGTATGTGCTTTCCGATGTGCGGACATGAAAAAGTTCATCGTGCTGCACGCCTTTGATGGCAACGCCTTCATAGCCCGTCACCCCCGCATTCCTCGCTGCCGCAAAAAGCGCTGGATCCAGATCGAAACGCGGAATGCTTTGCGCTGCCGGTGAGACTGGAAGCTTTAGGATTTTATTATCCAGGAATATTCGTGACGAAACGACCTGAGCGCAGGATTGAAAGCGCCCGTCTTCCAAAAAGCCATGCAGCAGTCCCAGAGATTCCGGCGAGACAAACTCTCCGCAGACTTTCTGCCGGGGGAAGCGGTCCTTTTCCAGCAGCAACACCTTGGCGTCCGCTCGCGCAGCGGTAATCGCGCACGCAGAACCGGCCGGCCCCGCGCCCACGACAATCAGATCATATTCGGCTGCTTCCAAACGATCACTCCCATGCGGAAAAGAAAAAACTTTCTGATCTCGATGTTCTCTGCCGGCGCCACGCCAGACAGGATCTTTCTGACTTCTTCCACAGTGTAAGCCCTGTTGATTGAAGCCGGAGCGTCATGCCGGGTGATGCGGCTGCGGTAAAGAGGTGCGCCTATATAGCCGAGCGCAAGGTGCAACGGGTGACGCTGCAGGTCATGAATGAGGAACGCATGTCGCGCAACGCGGAGCCCTTCGCGAACAAATCGGACAATCTCATCCGGCTCAAGGTGATGGAGAAAAAGAGAGCAGCCCACCGCGTCAAAGCTATTATCACGGAAGGGAAGCGCCAGAGCGTCTCCGCAGATGGCGGGGTGGGTGTTGCTCAAATGCGTGGGAGCGCGGTCCAGAATAACCGGTTGCGACGTTATGCCTGAACGGGCCAGGACACGCTGGGTGCGCGTGGCAATATATCCTTCGCTGCCGGCCACGTCGACCCAGGAAATTTGCTTTAGTCCGCGCTGCTGTGCCACGCGGCGCAGCAAACTGGACATGGTATGCACGCCGCCGAACAAGCTATTGAACATGCGCAGGTC
>DATBVH010000058.1:0-9726 GCA_036515395.1 Candidatus Angelobacter sp. | reverse complement strand
TCGCTCTGTGCCTTCCGCCTCTCCCAGAAACAAGGGGTAACGCTCACCGTCACCTGCCCTTGTGCGGGCGTATGCTTCAGAGCATTTTCAATCAGATTGGAAATAATATGCTGGAGCTTGAGCGGCTCGACCCGGACCCTCTCATTGCCTTCCGATGGATAAAATTGATACCTGATCCGCTTTTGCGTGGCTGTGGGAGACCAGTAGTTAAAAATCTCGCTTACACTTTCATCCACGCTGGTAGATTCCTGGTTCTGGGCCATCACCCGGCCTGCTTTGAGTTCCTGAAGCAGCAAAAGGTCTTGAATCAATTTTTGCAGGCGCTGTGCGCCTTCCTGTATTTCTCCCAGCACTTGTTTCTGTCTTTGATTCACTGCTCCCAGATGGCCATTCAGCAAAAGGTCTGTATAACCAAGCATGACCACCAGCGGGGTTTTAAATTCGTGTGCGGCAGAAACCAGAGGAAATGCCGATGGCTCAACTTCTTCATGTCCGCAACGTAGCTGACGTTTGCGGCGTTCAGGAGGAATCACCTCCACAATTTCGCTATCAGAGCAAAGAGACGAATGCAGTGTGGAATGAATAAGGCTGTGACATACCGGACATTCGGTGTTGGTATTCATCTGTTCTTTTTCCATCACTCCTCATATCCGCCGGCCCAGCCGTGTGTTACGGCCAAACGGCCCATGGGTCCGTGCCTCAGGCCAAAAAATCGATCATAAGTATCCAGCTCTCGATTTACCTGTGACACCTGTCACTATATGCAGTGACTTGCAATCAATTTTTTGCGCTTTATGCGTTAAAGTTTGCGCTCGAGCAAAAGCTCGGAGTTGCTCAATGCATAAAACAGCAAACATCTGAAGTGGAATGGAAGCGAAGGCAGTTGTAAAACCGTTGCGGCAGGACATGCCGCGCAGTTTCAAGAACGCCCGACTGGAAGACCTCTTTCAGCAGCACTGCACAGGATTCGAGCCCAATGCAAGGCAAGCTAAATCGAGATAAGTCGATCTGCAATTTCTAACCCCTTCCAGGTGTCCGGTTCCGTCGAAATACCATCAGTTTTCAGCCGAAGAATTTTTTCCTGACTTGCAGGAATTGATCCTAGGGGGCTTGCTGAAAACCATTGGCAATCGTCCACTTGGCCAATTTACATATTGTCCTTAAGTACAATGTACTATAGGCAATATGTAAATCATTTGCAAGGAGAAAGATTGGAAATTCAAAATTTTGCACTTATCACAAGCCTTTGGTTTGTCACGAATATGCAAATGATTTCATATTGCTGGCCCATTTCTTGCCAAGATTGCCGGTATGGCTGCATATAATTACTTTATTTACTTATACTTATCCTCTGTAAGATCCGGATGGGTTGGCAGTCCACTTGCACTTTTCTCCTGATGCAAATCCATGCTCGCTGCACAGACAGAAACGGCGCTCCCGCTCAAATCCCGCCCTACGGCAGAAGAATGCACAATTCGCATATGCCATACCTGGGAAGAATTGGAGCAGTTTCGCGAAAGCTGGAATTGCCTGCTGCAGGCAAATCCAACGTCCTCCATATTTCAAACCCCGGAATGGCTTGCAGCCTGGTGGCAGGCATTTGCCAGGGACAAGGAATTGCTCGGTCTGGTCTTCGCTGATGCGCAAGGCTGTACGCTTGGCATTGCTCCTCTTTATAGTGAGCAAAACTCTTTTTTCGGGCGTACGCTCACCACGTTGCGAATGGTCGGTGCGGGATCAGGAGATTCTGACGCGCTCGATTTCATTACGTCGCCCGGCAGCGAAGAGGCCTGCGCCGAAGCATTCGTCGCATGGCTCGACAAACAGAAAGATTGGGACATCTGTGCGTTGGAGACGCTTCCGCAGGTTTCGCTCGTGGCAAAGCGGCTTGGCACGCGGCTGCATGAAGCCCAATGGAGCGTAGATACCACACTCACGCCGAACTTTGTTATCGATTTGCCGGCTGCATGGCCACAGTATCTAAACGCGCTGGAACCGTCATTCCGTCCGCTGCTCACGCGTTATCCCAAACGCCTGCAATCACGCTTCACGGTTAAATTTTCGCGGTGCGAAAATCCAGGCGACCTCAAAGCACAACTGGACACACTGTTTGACCTGCATCAAATGCGGTGGACTCGTCGCGGTGAGACCGGCGCATTTGCCGGCAATGAGCGGCGCGGCTTCTACTATCAAATGGCCGCGGCATTCCTGCAGAGCGGGTGGCTTGAATTCTGGCTACTGGAACTGAACGGCGAAACGGTAGGGGCCCAGTTTTGTTTTCGCTATAACGATACAGTCTCCCTTCTTCAGGAAGGCTTTCATCCCAAATATGCGGCAGAAAAGATCGGTTACGCATTAAAGGCACATCTGCTGGAAGAGATGATTGGCACAGGCGCCAGACGCTATGACTTTCTTGGAGGAGCAGACCCGTACAAGTCGAAGTTCGGAGCGCACCAGGAAAATTATCTCAACTTATTCATTGCAGGACCCTCAAAGCTTGCTCGTCTTTATCTTCAAGTGCAAAAGCAAAAGCGCGGAATCAAAGCATGGCTAAAACGCAAGCTGCCGGCAAGCGTCGTAGATGTGGTGCGTGGCAATGCAACGTTTCGCGCGGCTGAACCGTCGCGACAAAACTTTCAATCGGAGTAAACATGTCAACCATTTATCAGAGCGTTCCAACCGAGCCAACAATTGCCTCTCCCGCTGAGCGCCTAAGAAAGCTTGGCCAGGAAATGGGGTTATGGAACCATGGCTTCGATTTCGCGCGGTTCGCAAAGCAGCTTTTTCGCGATATAGATTTCCGCGACAAGACAATGCTTGAAATCGGATGCGGCAAGGGAATGCTGTGCCTGTGGGCAGCTCTTCATGGCGCTGAAACAGTGGGTCTGGAACCGATGGCTGAAGGCTGTTACGACTCCAGCGAATGCCACAAGGCTTTTAAGCTGATGGCAGCAAAACTCGACTTGCCGCAAGCAACAATTCTTCCGCACACTGTCCAGGATTTTCATGGTCCCAAGAACTACTTTGACATTGTGCTATCCGTGGCTTCTATTAACCATCTGGACGAAAAGAGCTGCGTCGCTCTGCTCGATTCGACTGATGCGGTCCGCGAGTACCAGAACATTTTCCGGAACATTGGCGCGATGATGAGACCGGGAGGCAAGCTCATTATCATGGACGCGGCACGACACAATGTGTTTGGCGACATGGGAATGCGAAACCCTTTAACGCCCAACATCGAATGGTTTAAACATCAACAGCCGGAGTTCTGGGCGAAACTGCTGAGCGGCTGCGGCTTTAACGAGCCCCATATTACCTGGGCCAGCGGCAAGCTGCTCCGATACGCCAGACTCACTTCGATTCCCAAAATGCTGTCTTATTTTGGCCAAAGCGTATTTCGACTTGAGATGACTCGCGTCGCGTAGCCTTTTGTAGTGTGCAATTTATTGCACACTACGCAATTTCTTACGTCAGTTAAACCACCGATCTCGAAATTACATCTTCTCTCTTGCGTCACCGGAACAATTTACACTTTTGATTCCTCCCTCCTCTTGATGTGCGTCCTGAATACCCGCTAAATTCCAGCATTTTCAAGCTTCCGGATCTGTGGCCACATTCTTGCAAATCGATTGAGACATCTGAGCAGTACCCTCATTAGTTTTTCCTTCCGGGAACTTTGGTTTTTCTGGCCAAGCATTAACAAGAGATTAGGGCAGTCTGCGCGAAGCGCATCACTGGAAGGCCAGTGGACCATACATGCGTAGTGCATGGTCGAACGACTCGCACGCAGGCACTTATTCCTTGAGACGTAAACACCAACATGCTGAAGTGATAAGGAGTTTTAGACCCTGTTTGAAAAGAGTCTGAACCCTTTCTCCGGAAAGAAGGAGTTGCTGTGCGCAACAAAATAAATCAGGTGGTTCATGCCGGTCTTCTCCTTGTGTTACTCATCTGTGTGATGAGCGCGATCGGTTGTGGAGGAGGCGGCGCACAATCCGCCGGTGGCTCGGGTTCCCCTACACCCACTCCCGCTCCTTCACCCACGCCTACACCGGTACCATCCTCAGCCAGTCTTTCTGCGACCCCCAGCAGCCTTGGATTTGGCACGCAGGCGCTGAACACTCCGACAACTCAGACCACAAAAATTACCAATACCGGGAATGTTGTTGTCGCCATTACGCAGGACACGATTGTTGGCTCCGGATTTTCAGTTGGTATCACCACGCCGATCAATCTGAATCCGGCGCAAAGCGTCAACGTTCCGGTTGTGTTCAATCCGGGCGCGGCAGGAACGGTGAATGGCAGTCTGGCCCTGATGAGTAACGGAACAAGCTTACTCTCCATTCCTCTTTCGGGTACGGGGGTCGCGCCGCTTGCTCATTCAGTGGATATCGCCTGGGATGCAAGCATCTCCGCCGCGCTGCAAGGGTACAACGTCTATCGCAGCACGGTAAGCGGAGGGCCTTATACCAAGATTTCTCCGGCGCTCGGAGCCTCGGCACTGCTTTTTACCGATACCACCCCCGTTTCAGGCAAGCAGTACTTTTATGTGGTCACCTCTGTGGATACCAGCGGCGCAGAGAGCGCGGCGTCCACGCAGGTCGCTGTGACAATTCCGGTGCCCTAAATGCGACGCGACACTCTCGCTCGCCACTGAAGATATTAAGTTGGAGTTGCAATGCTTAGATTTTTAAAAATCGTTTCAATCTTGTCCTTGTTTTTGTCTGCGGCATGCATGTCTGCGCAAATCGCGCCCCGCATCTTTTTCTCTGACCTGGAGAGCGGGCCGAATACTGGCGGCCAGAACAACAATGGCGTATGGGTCACGATCTGGGGCAAAGGCTTTGGGGCCACGCAAGGAACTGGGACGGTCACGGTTGGCGGAGGTGTTGCCGCGAGCTATCCTCTCTGGTCCGATGGCAAGATCATTTTTCAACTTGGAGCTGCGGCAAAAACGGGAAGCATTGTCGTAAACGTGCCGGGAACCGGCGCGAGTAATGGTTTGCCGTTCACGGTACGTGCTGGCAACATATTTTTTGTCGCCACTACTGGCAATGACGCCAACACAGGCAGCTTTGCGTCGCCATGGAAGACAATTCCAAAAGCCAAAAACGCCATTGCCGCAGGCGATACGGCATATATTGAAGACGGAGTTTCGCAAACATCGCAGGACAATTTCACGGCTTACCTCAGCATGGATAACAACGGCGCCAGCAACTCCGGCACGGCCGCCGCGCCGAAAGCATTAATTGCGTACCCTAACGCGACTGTGACTGTGGGAGTGGCAGGCGGTCTGCATTACGGAATCCGCACGCCGAACATCGGCGCCAATGAAGATTTTTGGGTCATCTCGCAGCTGCACATTATTGGCGGAACGCAAGCTATGGATATCGGTGGCACGGGTTGGCGGATCATCGGAAATGAAATGCAATGTCCTGGGGCTGACGATCAGGTGGGCTGCTTTGAAATGAGTGAGGGCAACCAGGCAAAATTTTACGGCAATGACGTACATAATGCCGGCATCAATCCCACTTCCTCAAAGTTTTATCATGCGGTCTATTTCAGCACTGACTCCAACCATGTAGACGTTGGCTGGAACCATATTCACGATAACTTCACCTGCCGCGCGCTGCAATTCCATTCATCGCCGCTTTGCACCCCAAGCTGCGGCGCCGCAGACACCACCGGCTTTAATCAATTCGATCTCCACGTGCATGACAACCTGATCCATGGCGACAATTGCAATGGCATCAACTTTGCGACTGTTGATCCTTCCAAAGGCCCTGTGGAGGCTTACAACAATGTCATTTACAACGTTGGCCGCATGGATCCCCTGCAACTGGGCGCGGCATTCTCTTGCATCTATGTTGCAGGCATTACCAACAATGGCGTAGTCGGGACCGGCTCAGTGGAGGTATTCAACAACACTCTTTCTGATTGCGCTGCCAACAATTCAGCCAATGCCAGCGGATCTCGCGGAGCTTTTGGCGTAGGTGGCGGCCCGGCAACACTGATCATGCACTTGCGCAACAATGTCGCTTACCAGCTGCCGGGAGAAATTTATATTGACGGTAGCCTGGCCCAGATCACAGGAGATAAAAATCTCTGGTTTGGAGTTGGTACAGGGCCGGCGCAGACCACCAACAACTTCAATGCGGATCCTTTATTGGCAAACCGCGCGATTGGCGATTACCACATCGTCTCGGGTAGTCCGGCCATCAACACAGGACTGACGATTGTGCCCAATAATCCTTTTGAACCGAATCCCGGGCCAACCATCGATACAGACAAAGATGGAGTGCTGCGCGCCCAGGGAGCAGGATTCGACCTCGGCGCTTATGAGTTTTTCTCCGGAACGGCAACCAGACCGAATCCACCGACGAACGTCCGGGCTGCTGTCCACTAATCAGAGGATCTAGATAAAGTTCTTGATGCTTATGAGCGCTTTGGCGCGGGCGATTCCGTAGGTCAGGTAGAGCGCGAACAGAGGAAAGAAATCAGAATATCGCCGGCTGCTTAGCACTTGCCTAACCGCCAAAACCAAAGGCGGCAGGCACAATGCTGCAAACCCTGTCATAGGCAATAACCAAGACCCACGCCATCCAATGGTCCATACTAAGCCGACCGCCACAGCCAAGAGGCCGAGCAAAGCGTACGCGGCAAAGAACACGGCTTTGCGATTGTGTGATTTCAGCGGATCACGGAAGAACACTTTGATCACATGCGTCCCGTGCCACGCCTGTTTGCGGAAAAACACCCGCAAGCTTTGTGCTGTCCCAAGATGAATGACGCCGATCTGCGGAAAAGCGCGAACGTGCATGCCCGCTTTTCGCGCACGGTCACAAAGCTCATAATCTTCATTCGTCTGAATCGTTTCGTCAAAGCCGCCAAGTTTCAAAAAATCTTCGCGGCGCATGATCAGGTCCCCTGCGGGAACATGGGACACTTCACCTGATTTGGAAGCTTCCTGATAGCGATGCCAGGTTCTTCCCACCCACGATGAGTTTTCCGGAAGCAGGTAGTGCGCACCCAGAACGCCTGCGCCGTCGGTCGGCGCGAGTGTAAAAATTCGATCCAGCCAGTCTGCCGGAACCAGACAATCTGCATCCAGAAACGCCACGATAGCGCCCGCTGCGGCATGGGCGCCCATGTTGCGCAGCGCAGAAATGCGAACACCCGTCTGTTGCAGCACTTTCAGGTTCAGGCGATCTTTGAATGAATCGGCGATGGTGAGCGTCTTGTCGCGAGATCCGTTGTCCACCACCAATACCTCGAATCGATCACGGGCAAAGGCCAGCCGCGTCAGCGATTCCAGACAGCGGCCAATCATCTTTTCTTCATTCAGCGCCGGGATGATGATGGAAATACTTACTACCGATGTTGATACAGAATGCTTAATGCTCGTCGAGGGCACGGCCTGTTCAAGCGGGCTCACGCGCGCCTCGCATCAGCGTTCCTGTTATCCAGCGCTGGTGTATGGACCGTAGTAATCGCCGGAGTACCCAGGACATCGTCGTACATCTGGCGATACTTCAGAGCCATGGCTTCAGAGGTGTAATTGCGGCTCACCCAGTTATGTCCGGCGGCGCCGATGCGGCGGCAAAGATCAGGCTGCGAAAGCAGGCGCGCGACTGCGCTGCGCAAACTCTGAGTGTCCCCGGGTTCCACTAGCAGCCCGGTTTCTCCATCCTTAATCACACTTGGAATTGCGCCAACCCTGGTTGCGATCACCGGCCTTGAAGCGGCCATCGCTTCGAGGATGGTCATCGGCAATCCTTCATTGAGCGACGGAAGAACAAAGATATCCATGGCGGCATAAATACCCGGCATATCAGAGTGCTGGCCGGCGAGAATTACATTGGACAGCAAGCCGAAGCGTTGGATCATTTCTTCAATCGCCTGGCGATCCGATCCATCACCCACCATGACAATTTTCAATGCGGGAAAAGCGACGCAAAGATCACGAGCAGCTCGCAACAGATACTCAAAGCCTTTTTGAAGATCAAGCCGGGCCACCATTCCAATCACTTTGTTTCCATCAAAGTCCAGGGCAGGCAAAGGGTGCGCACGCTCGAAGTTCTGTACATCGATTCCGTTCGCTATAGTCCTGATCTTTTTGGCGGAAACACCGGAGTCGAGCAGGCGTTGCGCCACCGAATCCGAGACTGCCGCCAGAGCATGAAATCTCTTGAGCGCCATGCGATCCAGATGATTGTAGATTCCTAAAGCAGCGGTGCCTCCGACCCAGTTATGGCAGGTTGCAACAATGGGTTTACGCGAACGCCGCGCGGCGATGTAGCCGTAAAGATCGGCTTTATAACCATGCGTGTGGAGCAAATCAATGCCATCTTCCTCTATGTATTCTTCAATCTGGCGGACAGCACTCAAATCTGCTCTGCCCTGGCAATGCACCATTCGTACGCTCAGGCCGCGACGTCGTGCCCGCTCATAGAATTCAACGTTGGGCGCATGCACGTTATAAAAGAGCACAAGGCTGTTCTGGCAACCGGCTTTCTGCTGGCTCGCGCAGAGGTTCAGCAGCATGTTTTCTGCGCCGTAATAGCCGCCGCTGCTGATGAGTTGTAAAACCTTTACGCGTTTCATCTCTTTTTCCATTAGGAATGTATGCCCTGCTGGCGGGCCGTTTCAAAATCGTTGTATCCAGTCAACCGGCACCAGAGCTTGTGGTATAGGCTGTCGCCCAACAGTCCTACAAGGCCTTCTCTGAGCTGTGAGCGCAGGCGCAATTTGCGCAGTGCGCTTGGATCTTTGCTTACAATCTTTTCTAATTGGGCTAGGGTTGTGTTCTGGCGAACCATAAAGCGGCCAACTACCTCCACACGGTCGATTCTTGTCTGAATCCAGGGCTCGGAAACGTAAACGCGCCGGTATCCCGCCGCAGCACAGGCAAGAATCACTCGCCTATTCCAGCGACCGCCAGGAACTGATATTTCTTCAACAGCACTGCC
Organism: Candidatus Angelobacter sp.; assembly: GCA_036515395.1. GTDB lineage: Bacteria > Acidobacteriota > Terriglobia > Terriglobales > Acidobacteriaceae > Angelobacter. The sequence goes on along the minus strand of DATBVH010000058.1, from coordinate 757 downwards.
AAGGTTATCCTCGAGGGATTGCCTAGAAGCTTGCAGCTCGTGAGCGAGTTCCGCTTCAGAACAAAACGTAAGAAACTTATGCGACCAGCCATGCGACTGAACGGAATGCCCCGCCGCCTGCAATGCCCTTAAGTCATCCCAACTGAGAAATTTTGCTGCTGTGCCGATCAGGCCTGGAGTGACAAAGCATGTGGCCTTGAATCCGTGTTGAGCCAATAATGGCAGGGCGTTATGAAATTGCGATTGCTCACCATCATCAAAAGCGATCGCGGCATTAAGCGACTTGCTGTTCTTGAGTGAATCGAGCAAGCGTAGTTGTTCAGCAAATGCCGCTGACGTTACGCAGTAAGCATAATTCGATTCAGGCATCACCTCATGGTAAGCAAGGACCATATTGCGATTGGCAGAGTGCTCCGTCATCTTCCACCGTTTGCAATTTCCACTACCGCGTCAATCGGTTCATTCAGTTCTTTATCGATCGATACGCCGCCAGAATGGCGGCCACGCTGTTTTTCCACGGCCTCGGCGGCCATCACGTCTTTAAAGGGCTGAAATTTGTGCCGGATCAAAACCGTATTCAGCTTGGCATGCATGTGTTTGAGGTTTGTGTAATGACGCAGGCGTGATTTCATCGGGCCTGGGATTCGCGGCTGTTCCGGATCGAGTTCCCATGGATGCAGGTAAACGACAACTCGCTCCCTATATTTCTTTTCAAACGTGCGAAATGCAAGCTCGGTAAACGCCGCCGGGAAAACCC
>DATBVH010000057.1:0-3044 GCA_036515395.1 Candidatus Angelobacter sp. | reverse complement strand
ATCATTTAGCTCTCTATGCCAAGGTATCATATCGTTGGTTACGCGCTTCTAAGCCAAGGCTTATTTATTAGAGACAACTCAGGATTTCCAAGGGTATAATACCCCTCGCGTTGTTTCAGAGCGTTGTACAGCAGCAAAATGCACCCCCTGCAACCTGCCTGCACTACCCCTCAGAAAGGCGCAAATTCAGGAACAAGGAATGCGTGCTACACATGGAACAAGGAACAGTAAAGTGGTTCAATGACGCAAAGGGTTACGGCTTTCTCTCCCGGGAAAACGGTGAAGATGTTTTCGTGCATTTTTCCGCCATTCAATCGAATGGTTTCCGGAGCTTGAAAGAAGGCCAGGCGGTTTCGTTCAACGTCGTCAAAGGCCCAAAGGGTTGGCAGGCAGAGAACGTGCAGGTGCTGTAAGACGCACAATTTTTTTCTGACAGAGGCGGCTGGCGCGGGCCGCCTTTTCCATTCGAAATCGACAGTCATCTCTCTCCCGGCAATGCGCGCCCGCTGCACTTCGTCCGTACACCGCTCACTCCGAAATTTTCTTCCGCAAGTCCTATAATCGACCGGGTGCTGGTTTCTGACTTTGATTTTCATCTGCCGGAAGAGCTGATTGCGCAGGAGGCCCTTGCCGACCGCAGCAGCTCTCGCCTGCTGCACCTCTCGCGTTACACCGGCAACTTTGAAGATCGAAAATTCATTGAGTTTCCCCACCTGCTCCGTTCCAGCGATTTGCTGGTCTTAAACAGCAGCCGCGTCTTTCCCGCACGCCTTTACGGACGCCGCGCCGGCTTGCATGCGCAGCCGCTCAGTCCGAGAAATCCAGCGTCGCGCGATTTTCTTCATGGTCGCGTGGAAGTCATGCTTACGCGCCAACTGGGACCGCTGGAGTGGCAGGCGCTGGTACGTCCGGGCAGGAAGATAGGGGTAGGAGAAAAGATTTTCTTTTGCACGGCAGATTCCGCCCAAGGGGCTGCCAGGGACAACACTGTCAGGTCGGCATCTGGGCTGGATGATCCTAGACCGGCATCGTCTTCAACCGCGGAACTGAGTGCCGAAGTGATTGCCCGTGGCGAATTTGGCGAACGCACTTTGCGTTTTGATCCTGTGCCCGATTTCTTTGCTGCCGTTGAGAAGCTGGGACACGTTCCGCTGCCCCCGTATATCGCGCGGGAAGATCGGCAGGAAGACCGCGAACGCTACCAGACGGTTTATGCTCGCGCGGAAACCACCGGCAGCGTGGCCGCGCCAACCGCAGGCCTGCACTTTACGCCGCAGATCTTGGCCACCATACGCGAACGAGGAATTGAGATCGCCGAACTGACTCTTCACGTTGGTCTGGGGACTTTTCAGCCGGTGCACGTGGAGAGAGTAGAAGAGCACAAACTGCATCGTGAGACCTATTCGATTTCTGAAACTGCGGCGGCTCAGATCAATCGCACGCTGGCTAATAAGCGACGGGTAGTTGCGGTCGGCACTACGACGGTCCGAACGCTGGAGTTTGCTGCTTCCCAGAACGTTCTGAGCTCAAATGGGACGGCGAGTGTCAGCGCCGGCTCGGGCGAGGCTGACATTTTTATCTATCCTGGATTCCAATTCCGTGTGGTCAACGCACTGCTTACAAACTTTCATCTGCCTAAATCCACGTTGCTGATGCTGGTCTCGGCCTTTGCCGGGCGGGAAAGCGTGTTAAAGGCGTACGCGCACGCCGTCGCGGAGAAATACAGATTTTTTTCCTATGGCGATTGCATGTTTGTGGAGTGAATCTATTCTCGCAGCCACGCATCTTTTACTGTCGAAAGGAAGCAAGAATGATCATAAAGCTGAAGGGCAAGACGGCAATCGTGACGGGATCGACTGCCGGGATTGGGCACGCAATCGCGCAGGGGCTCGCGGAATCGGGCGCATCGGTTGTTGTGAACGGACGCACTGAACAGCGGGTGCAGCAGGCGATTCAGCAAATCAAAGCCAGGTTCCCGCAGTCCGATGTGAAAGGTCTTGCTGCCGATCTGGGCACAGCCGAAGGCGCACAGGAGCTGATCAAGCGAGTGCCTGAGGCCGACATTCTTATCAACAATCTTGGCATCTTCGAGCCCAAGCCGTTCTTCGATATTCCGGATGAAGACTGGGAGCGCTTCTTTCGCGTGAACGTCCTGAGCGGCGTCCGGCTGGCGCGGCATTACACCCGTGGCATGGTGGAGCGCAAGTGGGGACGCGTGATTTTCATTTCCAGCGAATCAGCCGTCCAGATTCCAGCGGAGATGATTCATTACGGTATGACCAAGACGGCGCAGCTTGCGGTTTCTCGCGGTCTTGCGGAGACAGTGGCCGGAACGGGCGTGACCGTGAATGCGGTGCTGCCCGGACCAACACGGTCAGAGGGCGTGGAAAAGTTTGTAGAGCAGGCTGGCAAGCAATCGGGCAAGAATTTTGAGCAGATGGAAAAAGATTTCTTTCGGACCATGCGACCGTCCTCGCTACTCAAGAGGTTTGCCACAAATGAAGAGGTCGCAAACATTGTGGTTTATCTCTCTTCCGAGCAGGCTTCTGCAACCACCGGGGCGGCGGTGCGCGTGGATGGCGGTGTGGTCAGAGCAATCGTATAGGGGAGGGGAAATGCTGCTTTGTGAATCGCGGTCGATTCTTCGACCGTCTAACCTGTAGACTCAACTTGCAACTGCTTCTTCTTCATAAAGGACTCATAACAGTTTGCGCTTCCGCCTCATTGTCTTTGTCAGCATCGTGCAGGCAATTCTTTTTTCAGGGCACTTGTTGGTGTACGCCACAATGGCGCATTTCTGGGGTGGCGCGGCTTCGTCCTGGGCCGCCAAGCTGGCGCTCGCAGTGCTTTCCGTGACTTTTGTCGCAGCTTCTCTCGTGGGTTGGTACTCATTTCATCCAATGGTTCGTTTCTGGTATTTGATCTCTGCCGTCTGGCTGGGATTTGCAAGTTTTTTCCTGCTTGCGTCGGTTGCCAGCTGGATCATTTATGGCGTAAGCGCTATTGGCGGCTTCGGCTGGCAGGGGGCGTGGATCGCCGATGTG